>JBLXCH010000021.1:0-6128 GCA_048265065.1 Motiliproteus sp.
GAAGGTCACTACGGGGGATGTGATCGTAGCCACGTTGAACGGTGTCTTTGTTTGTAAAATCATGGACACTCAGAACATGCGGCTACTGTCGTCTGCCCCGCGACACAATACTTACACCCTCAAAGAAGGTGATGAGTTTATTGTTGAAGGCGTGGTGACGCGATCAATACGCCTTCATCGCCCTCTCAATAAGGCCATTGCTTGATGTATGCCCTCTGCGATGTGAACTCCATGTATGCCAGTTGCGAAAAGGTGTTCGATCCATCCATTCGCAACAAGCCTGTGGTTGTTCTCACTAATAATGATGGTTGTATCTGTGCGGCCTGCGGTATTGCGAAGAAGATGGGCGTAGGTAAAAAGGTTGTGCCTTATTTTCAGGTGAAGGATGACTTAGCAAAAGCCGGTGCAGTCATAAGAAGTTCTAACTACGAACTTTACGCAGATCTCTCACAGCGAATGATGGAAACCTGCGCACGCTTTGCACCCCATCACCATATTTACTCTATCGATGAATGTTTTCTCTTCTACGGTAAAGGCCATTACCAGCCACCAGAAGGCTGGTTTGAGCACGGTAGAGCAATACGCAGAGCAATATGGACAGAGGTGAGATTACCTATTGGTGTCGGTTTAGGTACCACCCCTACTTTAGCAAAAGCAGCTAACCATGCGTCTAAGCGTATTAAGGGATATAGAGGCGTTGCTGTTATCGATTCTGAGGAAGCAAGAAGATACATTCTGAGCCAAATGGAAGTGGCTGATGTGTGGGGTATTGGCCGAAAGTTATCGAAGCGGCTGAACGGGATGAACATTTACACTGCCTTAGACTTAGCAAACACACGGCCTGAGGACATGAAAAAACAGTTCAGCGTACTCGTAGCTGATACGGTTTCAGAGCTGAATGGGCAGGTTAAGATCTCTTGGGATGATGTTCGTATACCTAAGCAGCAGATATTTTCTACACGATCCTTCGGCAATAAAGTGCTTGATAAGCAGGTGCTAAAAGAAGCCATTGCCACTCACACAGCCATTGTGGCTCGCAAACTCAGAAAACAAGAAAGCCTCGCCGTGAGCATGATGATCTTTGCTCATAACTCCCCTCATGGTTATGAGCCTTATTATCGACGGGCATTCGTATGCCACTTCCCCTCACCGACCAATGACACGCGACTGATGACAAGTGCCGCCTGTTCAAATATCGATGAGGTATTCCGGCAAGGTGTGCAGTTTTATAAGTGCGGCGTGGGCGCGATTGAATTAATTGAAACGACCCAATATCAACATGACCTATTTACAACCAGCCAAGACAGTCCAGCATTGATGGAGTGCATCGACCAAATCAACCATCGTTACGGGCGAGACACTCTGCGTTTAGCCGCGCAAGGCATTGAGCAAAAGTTCGCTATGAGAAGACGGTTCTTATCACCACAATACACAACAAGATTGTGTGATTTACCGAAGATTTATTGCTAAAGAGATTATGAAACTGAGGTTGTGCAAGTTACAAGCGTAATTGAATTAGCTTGCAATTCACCAATAAAGAGTTGGTGCCCGGAGCCGGACTTGAACCGGCACGATCTTACGATCGAGGGATTTTAAATCCCTTGTGTCTACCAATTTCACCACCCGGGCAGATGATGGAGGCTGGTGTCGGAATCGAACCGGCGTACACGGAGTTGCAGTCCGCTGCATGACCACTCTGCCAACCAGCCTAAATATCTAATACATTTCGAAACTACTTCACACTGCGTTTAAAGCTGTCTGCTTAGCTTCGAAAACTTGGAGCGGGAAACGAGACTCGAACTCGCGACCCCAACCTTGGCAAGGTTGTGCTCTACCAACTGAGCTATTCCCGCGTACCAATGGAGTGCGTATTCTACGGATTCGCGAGAAAGGGTCAACCTATTTTTTAACTTTATGTTTTTATTGGCTTTCTGCTCAAAAAACGAACAAGGCTTGTTAGCTGATAAAAAAGTCGATTGCCTTATCGACGACGTCAGGATCAATCACATGAGGGCCATGAAACTCATGATAGATCACATCGTAACCTGACGTTTTTAACATGTTTGCATGCTTTCTCCCGCTTGTATCGATGGGTAGCTGCTCGTCCTCAGGGCTGTGGGCAATAAACACACGAGGTAAACCGTTGGGTTTATAAACATTCATGAACCCACCAGACATTACGATGACGTGACTGAGTAAATCGCCATTGCTGATTCCGATGGATAGTGAATAGCTAGCACCATCAGAAAAGCCACAAAAACCAAAGTGTTGCGAATCTATCGTGAAGTGATTTGTGATTGTTTTTAGTGCTTGTTCTAACCGTGCCAAATCGGGTCCGTTCCCACCAACGGTAAGGTCCCAAGTGGGGTAAGTTGATTGGGGTAAAAATAATAAGAAGCCTTTTTCATCAGCGTGTTTTTGTAAAAAAGGTCTCACTTTTTCCATGCTACCGTTGGCGCCATGGAACATCACGAGCAAAGGTACTTCGCCCTGCTCGTTTTTAGTCAGTACGTCTGGCACATAAAGGTAGCTATCACGCTCATCAGACTGCCCTAGCGCATTCAACCCTGCAGGAAGCGCATCTTCAGATGCTGGAGATGGCGTAAAGGTTAAGCGCCCAAGCACTGAAGGTGGGAGAATTGAAAGATCTAAATCACCCAAGCCCATTTTTTCGAGATCAATCATATTGTGTAACTTCTTTGGCTGGTTAAAGGTCTTTGTTCATTTCAGGCCATGCTGCTTTTAGGTATACCCACATGGACCATAAAGTCAGGATAGCCGCACCATATAGAGTAGCAATGCCAGCATAGCTCAACATAGTGTTGGGTGTGCTCGCCAGTAACAGAAGAATCGCAAGCATTTGCAGGGCCGTTTTGATTTTACCCACATTGGATACAGCAACACTTGCGCGTTTGCCTATTTCAGCCATCCATTCGCGTAAAGCAGAAATCACGATTTCTCGCCCGACGATAATCATTGCAGGGAGTGTTACGTATACCGAGGAGTAGGTTTCTACTAACATCACTAATGCAACAGCAACCATAAGCTTATCGGCGACAGGATCTAAAAAAGCGCCAAATGCCGTGCTTTGGTTGAGTTTTCTGGCAAGGTAGCCATCAAACCAGTCAGTTACTGCGGCTAAACCGAAAATAGCTGCAGCGGCGAAGAGGCTCCATTTGTACGGCAGGTAATAAACTACAACGATACAGGGAATCAGCAGTATCCGAAGACTGGTGAGAATATTAGGAATATTCATTAACGCATTTTGGCTCTTGATACGAGAAGTAAAACCGATTCGCTACTCACGATGAAAATGTGCGTAGATCTCTGCGGCCATAGAGTGGCTTATGGTAGAGACTTTTGCGATTTCTTCAATACTGGCTGTTTCTATTTCTTGCACTCCGCCGAAGTGCTTCAGTAATTCGCGGCGCCGCTTTGGTCCAATACCGTCGATTTCTTCAAGTTTCGACTGCGTGCGTTTTTTACCACGGCGAGCGCGATGTCCGGTGATTGCAAAACGGTGTGCTTCATCACGAATATGCTGCAGCAAATGCAACGCTGGCGAGTTAGCAGGCAGCACAAGCTCCTCATTGGTATTGGGAAGAATCAGCGTTTCTAGTCCCGGTTTTCTGGTGACACCTTTGGCTATGCCTAAAAGTAGGACATCCGTGATTTGTAATTCCTCTAAGACTGACTGGGCTTGGGTGAGTTGTCCCTTGCCGCCGTCAATGATCAATATATCGGGTAACTGTGCATCTTCTTTTTTAAGGCGTTTATAGCGCCGCGACAAAGCTTCGTGCATAGCCGCATAGTCATCACCGCTACTGGTGCTTTCAATATTAAACTTACGATAGTCTGATTTCTTAGGGCCTTGGGCGTCAAACACTACGCATGAGGCGACGGTGGCTTCACCTGAGCTATGGCTGATATCAAAGCATTCCATTCGGCGCGGTGGTTCATCTAGACCAAGCGCTTCTTGCAAGGCGGCAAACCGTTTGAAGATGCTTTCTTTGTGGCTCAAATGCTGAGTAAGTTGCTGTTCTGCATTGGTCATTGCCAACTTTAGCCAATTGTTTCGTGCGCCGCGGACCTTATGAGTCACCACTACTTTCTTGTTACGAGAGGCTTTTAGGGCTTCAACCGTCAGTTCTTGCTCGTCCAGTGGGTGACTAATGATCAAATTTGACGGTACGGGTCGTCCTTCATCTTGCAAATAAAACTGGCCGATAAAACTAGCTAAAACCTCGCTTTCTGTACTCTCTAACGCCATTTTGGGGTAGTAAGCTTTACTACCGATAACCCGGCCGTTTTTGACAAATAATTGGTGGACACAGGCAGCGCCTGCCTGAATAGCACAGGCTAAAATGTCCGCATCTCCGTCGATACCGCTAATATGCTGTTCTTCTTGGACTTTTTGCAGGCTGATTATTTGATCACGTAACATTGCCGCTTTTTCAAAGTTGAGTTCTGTAGAGGCTTCTTCCATTTCATGGGCTAGTTCATTACGTATTGTCTGGTTCTTCCCTTCAAGAAACATCATCGCGTGACGTAAGTCTTCTTGGTATTGCTCAGGCTCAATTAGGCCGACACAAGGGCCGCTACAGCGTTTTATTTGATATTGCAGGCAAGCACGGGTTCTATTTTTAAAAAAGCTTTCTTCACACTGTCGAACCTGAAATATCTTTTGCATCAGGTTCAAGCTTCCTCTCACTGCATAGCTGTTCGGGAACGGGCCGAAATAGCGTCCTGGTTTTTTGCGACTCCCTCGATGAAACTGAATTGCTGGATGCTCATGCCGATCATTGATATAGATGTAAGGGTAAGATTTATCGTCACGAAGCAGGATGTTGTACGGTGGCCGGAGCTTTTTGATGAGGTTCTGCTCAAGCAATAGTGCCTCTGTTTCGCTGCCGGTTATAGTGACTTGAATATCAGCAATTCGCTGCACAAGCGCTGCTGTTTTAACCGAAAGCCCTTGGCGACGAAAATAGCTACTTAAGCGATTCTTTAGATTTTTGGCTTTTCCCACATACAACACATCACCAGCGTCAGAAAACATTTGGTAAACGCCAGGTTTTTGCGTCACGCCGGCTAAGAATGCGCGATCATCAAATGTAGCGGTTTGTTTACTTTCTTCAGTCATATCAGCCGGTGGATTGTGGGTGTTTTATTGAATAATGGATGTTTTATTATAGTCGTTTCATCATTGTTACATATCGCTACTAGATAATGGGTCACGGTTATCGGTGTATAAGAAACACTCTATAATTGCCGTAAAAACTGGCTAGCTAGCCCACGCGGTTATTATTTCGCAGCATGAGTTAACAGGATTATTGATGAGCAACGTGCCTTTCCATCGCGGTAGTGAAGATCTAAATTGGGCGCTTACCAGCCCACCTCTTTATGCACATCAATTGTACCTTAACTTTCAGTCACCTTGGTACTCAGCAGCCATTGGTCGCTTTCTTGATCAATCTATTGAAAACGGTGTACTGCAAGGATGGCTGACCAATAAAAGCAATCATCGCTTGGGTAACTATTTCGAACAATTGTTGCATTTCTATCTACATCATTCGGCTGAAGTTAGCGATGTTGTGCGTTCAGTCGCACTAAGGGATGAAGGGAAAACCTTAGGTGAATTAGATTTCGTTTACCGTGCTGATAGCGCGCACCCTTATACGCACCTTGAAGTGGCTGTTAAATTCTATCTAAGTATGGGCGATCCTGAAAACAGTAGTCACTGGCTAGGGCTTGATCCCTCTGACCGGTTAGGCAGCAAACTCGAACGAATGATGACTCACCAGCTACCTATTGCACACCAGCCAACAAGTGTCGCTTTATTAAAACGGATATCAATAGAGATTGAGCTTTCTCAGGCATTGATAAAAGGTCGATTATTTTATCCATGGGAGGTCTTTCAGCGAGGTGAGTTTGCTTATCCAGAAGGTATCGCAGCTGAGCATTTAAAAGGCTGGTGGCTAAGTATTGCTGATGTGGAAAAGCTGGGTAAGGACGATGTTCGAGTTTATCCGCTTCACAAAAACTATTGGATGGCGAAACTGAACACTTCCGAAATTAGCCGGCTTTCATCCATTGAGTTGAAAGCCGGTTTGCAGTTAATACACCCG
>JBLXCH010000021.1:6148-15994 GCA_048265065.1 Motiliproteus sp.
AGTTCACAGTTCACAGTTCACAGACTATTGCTTACGTTCTAAGCGAGTAATTAAACTAGAAATGTCTAACTCCCCGGCTCCTTGGCTTTGTAAGTCACTGTAAAACTGATCAACCAGCGCGGTAATCGGCAGCTGTGCACCATTGTTCCGAGCTTCGCTGAGCACAATGCCTAAGTCTTTTTTCATCCAGTCCACTGAAAAGCCATGGTTAAATTGTTCATCTATCATCGTTTGATAACGATTATCCATTTGCCATGATTGTGCTGCGCCTTTTTGAATCGCCTGAATGACAGATTTCGGGTCCATACCCGCACGCATCGCAAAGTGCAGACCTTCTGATAACGATTGAATCAAACCGACTACACAAATCTGATTAACCATTTTTGTCACCTGCCCTGAACCGCTCTCACCCAACAGCTTGACGGATTGCGCATAGCTTTCAATCACCGTGGAAACTTTGCTGAAAGGTGCTTCATCACCACCGCACATAACAGTGAGCAACCCTTTTTCTGCGCCAACTTGTCCACCAGACACTGGCGCATCTAAAAAGTGAATCATTTGCTGCTTTGCTTGTGCGTATAGTTCGCGAGCAATAGACGCCGATGCAGTCGTGTGATCAACAAAAACAGCACCCGGTGACATAGTTGAAAAAGCACCTTCATCGCCTACGGTCACTGCACGTAAATGTTCGTCATTGCCAACGCAGGCAAAGACTATGTCTGCACCATTGGCGGCTTCGGCAGGTGTTTTCGCTATTCGTCCTGCAAATTCTGCAACCCAAGCTTCTGCTTTAGTTGTCGTTCGGTTGTAAACACAAACATCAAAACCTTTGGTAGCTAAGTGCCCTGCCATAGGGTAGCCCATGACACCTAAACCAATAAATGCGACCTTCTGACTCATATTAACTCCAAGCTAAAACGCAAAAATCAAACTGCCTTTTGTTGCTGACCTAAGGCTTGAATCATGTCAATAACACGGTTGGCTGACTGTACGCCTGCCTGCTCCAAAAATTCGTTGAAAGAGATTGAAGACTCTTTACCAGCAATGTCTGAAAGTGCACGAAAGATAATGAATGGGATATCAAAACGAAAACAGACTTGAGCAATGGCACCAGCCTCCATTTCTACTGCCAACATGTTAGGGAATAGCGAGCGTGTGTGCTCAACCTTCGCAGGATCATTCATAAAACAGTCGCCAGTTGCAATTAACCCCATCACCACTCGGCCTTGGTCAATTTTTTCGATGCTCTGTTCTGCAATAGTGACAAGTAGCGGGTCAGGAGTGAACGCCGCAGGCATTTGAGGTACTTGGCCGTGTTCATAACCAAAGACGGTTAAATCAAAGTCGTGTTGTCGAACCTCACTAGAAATAACCACATCGCCAATATTTAGGTCTGCACCAAATCCACCGGCAGAACCTGTGTTGATCACACAATCTGGTTGGAATACTTGCAGCATTAATGTTGTTGCAATAGCCGCGTTTACTTTGCCGATACCTGACTTCGAAAGAATCACTTCTTGGCCAGCTAGCTTGCCTTGATAGAATTCGTAGCCGCCGATCGTTTGATCTTTTCTGTTATCCAGCTGATCACGTAGATACGTGACTTCCTCTTCCATTGCCCCGATCACGCCGATCAACAGAGGACTCGCATCTTTTAATCGACTTTGCATAGCGTTGCTGTGACTCATATTACTTCCTTAATAGCTTATTCTGTGGCGTTTTTAGCGGGGTCTGCCCAATTAAATTCATAGAGCACGCGTTTAACTTTATTCGGTGTCGGTGCTTGAATATCAACCAGTTTACCTGTTAATGGCTGGGTAAAGGTTAAACGAGACGACCATAATAATAGTCGCCTTACGCGAATCTGATCACGAAAATATCGGTTATGTACACCATCGCCATAGCGTGTATCACCGATTATAGGGTGTGAGCTTTGATCCAAGTGGCGTCGTATTTGATGTTTTCTACCCGTTTCTGGATAAGCGCAAATTAATGAATAGCGAGAGGTCGAATAGCGTTTGTTTGCAAAAGGCACTTCTATTTTAGCGACTGTTTTGTAGCGTGTTGTTGCCACCTGAGGCTCGCGCATTTCATCTGGCTTGGCTTTTTCAAACTTTTCGCGGATATCACTGAGAGGCTTGTCTAGCACGCCTTCCTCTTCCATATAGCCGCGCACAATCGCGTGATACTCCTTTTTAACATCCCGTGCTTGGAAAATTTCCTGCATTTTACTGGCTGCTAATGACGATAAACCAAAAAGCAAAACGCCAGATGTGGGCTTGTCTAATCGGTGCACTGGGAACACATGCTGACCAAGGTGGTTTCTAAGCATCTGCAATGCAAAGCGTTTTTCATAGCGGTCAATGTCACTGCGATGAACCAGTAAGCCGCTTGGCTTGTTTATCGCAACGTAGTCATCATCTTGATAAAGGATTGTTAGCTGCGACATGGTTAAGATTCCTGCTTTTAAGTCGGGCGCTATGTTAATGCGCACCCCGGCTAAGTCAAATATCCTGTCGTCTTTTCGATACGATAACACTGGAGTCTTAAATGGAACCTTGTTATAAAAGGCAACTAATCTAGTCGGGTATTGTCATAAGGAATAGTACAATTGACTGGATATCATTGATTAAACTTTATAGGTGAGATGATGAGATACAACGAAATGACCGCTAACGTTCAAAATGTGCGTTCGACGGTAGAAACCAACAAAATGATCCGCAATACATATATGTTGCTGGCCATGACGATGGTTTTCAGCACCGTAACAGCTGCCATTTCCATGGCAATAAACCCTCCGTTTATTGTTTATTTAGGCAGCATAATTGCCAGTTTTGTGATGATTTTCATCCTTAACAAACAACAAAATTCAGTATGGGCTCTGCCTCTAGCCTTCTTGTTTACGGGCATGATGGGCTTTGGCTTAGGTCCTTTACTTAACCATTATCTGGCGATGGCCAATGGTGGTGAAGTTGTCATGATGGCACTAGGCACTACCGCACTGACTTTCTTTGGCCTTAGTGCTTACGTACTGACGTCCAAGAAAGACTTTAGCTTCATGGGCGGCTTTTTAGCTGCCGGTATGATGGTTGCTATCATTTCTATGCTGGCGCTTTGGGGTATGAGCTTCTTTGGTATTCATATTTCAGGCTTGAACATGGCTTTCTCAGCAATGATCGTTATGCTGATGGCCGGTATGATTCTTTATGATACCAGTAACATCGTAAACGGCGTCTATACTAACTACGTAATGGCTACAGTTGGTCTATACTTAAGCATCTATAACATGTTTATTAACTTGTTAGCTTTGTTTGGTCTTTCTAGCGACGACTAATCCCATTGCGCTACCCGCCAAGTAAGCCCTCGTTATTTGATAACGAGGGCTTTTTTTATGTCGACTCTTTTTATACCGGTATTTTTAAGCACTAAGAGTTTTATGGTATAAAGCGTCCATGAAAATCGCCTTACTTATTTATGGCTCTGCTCATAACAGCCAAGCCTCATATTCAGCGCTTCGATTTGCTAAAGCGGCAATTTCTTCTGGGCATGAAATTTATCGGGTCTTCTTTTATGGAGACGCTGTAAATACTGGAAATTTCCTCAGCACCCCTCCACAGGATGAATTCGATCTTCAAACCGAGTGGGCTCGTTTAGCTGAGTCTCACGACTTAGACCTTGTTGTCTGTATCGCTGCCGCTTTGCGCCGCGGCGTACTTGATGAGAAGGAAGCGCAGCGGTTTGCCAAAGAGCAATACTCCCTCCAAGCCCCCTTCACCCTTTCTGGTTTAGGTCAGCTAGCGGATGCCTCACAGTCTGCAGACCGCCTGATCACCTTTGGAGGATAAAATGAGCGAGCAGAAACGTACCCTTGTTGTGCTTACCAAAGCACCCTACCAAGGCCAAATGGCGCGTGAAGCGCTGGACGTCATTCTGACCTCCGCGGCATTCGAAACACCGCTGTCAGTGCTATTTACCGGTGACGCTGTTTATCAGCTATTGAATGCGCAGCATGCTGAGGCTATTAACGCTAAAAGTATGAGCGCTTCGTTGCCGGTACTGCCGGTTTATGATGTTGAGAACTTATTTGTCGATGCTGACTCGGCAGCCGCTCGGGGATTAACTGCTAGTGACTTTCTAATGCCGGTGAAGGCACTTGAATTACACAACGTCCAAGCACTATTTCATGAACATGACCGGGTACTCAGTTTTTAATATGACCACTTTACACACGGTAAATAAATCACCACTGACGAGTCCTTGTTTACGGGAGTGTCTTCGTTTAGCGGCTAATAATGACGCAGTTTTATTAATTGAAGATGGTGTTTATGCAGCGGATAAGCATCATGCATCATTATTTACCCAGACCACTGCAACTATTTATGTGCTCGAGGCTGATGCTAAGGCTCGTGGTGTCATTGGGCGGCTGAATAATAGTGTGCAGGTAATTGATGATGCAGGCTTTGTTGCGTTGGTCGTGCAATGTGAAAATGCACAGAGCTGGTACTAATATGTCGGAATCAGTTAAACCAAGCAGCTCGATCGATTCACCTGTGCTGGCTACAAAGACTGATCACGAGGGTTTTTTATTAGACCTATCTGAATGGAATGAATCAGTAGCGGATCAAATAGCCGCTTTAGAAGACATAAAACTAACCGATTCACACTGGGAAATCATAAGGTTACTGCGGGAATTTTATGCGGAGTATCAGGTTTCGCCGGCAATGCGAATATTCGTCAAACAAGTGAAAAATCAATTAGGGACAGAAAAAGGTAACAGCCTTTACTTGTTGTCTCTTTTTCCTGAAAGTCCGGCTAAATTAGCCAGTAAAATTGCAGGTTTGCCAAAACCCACCAACTGCTTATAACAACCAGCAGTCTATTCGAACCACAGAAAGAGACTTCACGATGACTTCGAAAAACATTTCAGTAGCCTTTATTGGTATTGGCTTGATGGGGCATCCTATGGCCAGTAATTTGTTAAATGCTGGTTTTAACGTACGTGCCTGGAATCGAACCAAAAGCAAGGCCGAGTCATTAGGTCCTCGTGAAGGTCTGTCGGTTTATGACTCTGTTGCTGAAGCAATTGACGGAGCTGATTTTATTATCACCATGCTGGAAACTGGTGCGATAGTCGATGCGCAGCTTTATGCCAACAATGCATACCAAGCAGCTAAGCCTGGTGCTGTTTTTATCGATATGAGTTCAATCCCACCAGAAACAGCTAAGGCACATGCCGCCTTGGTTTACAGTCAACAATGTGGTTATTTGGATGCACCTGTATCCGGTGGCACAGTGGGTGCTCAACAGGCCACTTTGGCGATTATGGCTGGTGGTGAAGCTGCAGATTTCGAAAAAGCGCAGGATGTGTTTGGCGTTATGGGTAAAGCCACTCATATCGGCCCTGCCGGCACTGGGCAGCTGACCAAACTCGCTAACCAAGCCATTGTTGGTATTACTATTGGTGCAGTCTCGGAGGCTCTGTTGTTAGCGAGTGCGGGTGGCGCTAATCCTGAAGCGGTGAGAGAAGCGCTAATGGGAGGCTTTGCTAATAGCAGAATACTCGAGCTTCACGGCCAGCGTATGATTGATCGCACTTTTGAGCCGGGCGGCACCTGCCGTGTGCAGCTGAAGGATATGAATACGATTGTCGGTGCAGCGCATGGAATGAACATAACTTTACCTTTAGCAGAAGTTACACAAAAAGGTTACCAAGACGCTATTGCTTCTGGGTTTGAGGATTTAGACCACAGTGCTTTAGTGTTACAGCTTGAAAAAGCCAATAAACCTTTCACCGTTAAGTGATTTTTCTTCAGATTAAAGCCTGTCTTTTCTAGCACCCTCTTGAAACCACATGTGCTACTGCTAGACTGAGGGCTATCTCTACAATTATTTTAAAAAAAGGGAAAAGACTGATGAGCGAAGCTGACGTAGTTGACCACTCAATCTCAGCTGATGATGAGCGTATCCAATGGGCAACGTTCAAACTTGAAGATGAGATTTATGGCATCCATGTGATGCAAGTGAAGGAAGTTCAGCGGTTAACAGAAATCGCTCCTGTCCCTGGTGCTCAACACTATGTCCTAGGCATTGTTAATCTGCGTGGTAATGTGATTACCGTTGTGGATACTCGCACGCTTTTCGGCTTGCCTCGTGCTCAAGAAAATACAGATAACTCCCGAATCATCGTGATTGAGTTGGACGATCAAGTTATCGGTGTTTTAGTTGATCAGGTAGCTGATGTGGTCTACCTCAATCGCTCAGATATCGAACGAGCGCCTAATGTGGGCACTGAAGAAAGCGCTAAGTTTATTCAGGGCGTTTGCTACCACAATGAGCAATTAATCACGTTGCTGGATTTTGATCGTATTTTGGAAAGCCCACAGGAAGATGTCGCGGCATTCTAGTGTCTCGAAGCTGATCTAACCTGTTCTCCCCTCTTAGTTTAGGCCCGACGATTATTTCGTTGGGCCTTGTCTTAAAAGCAGCATTGAAAACTATCGTTACTCACCGTGAATTGTTGCAATTAATTGACGTCTTCCGCCGTGGTTGCGATGTTCTCCTAGATAAATACCCTGCCACATCCCTAGTGCCAAATCGCCTTGCGTAATTGGAATGGTTACCGAATGTCCCAACAAACTCGCCTTTATGTGAGCAGGAAGGTCATCGGGACCTTCTAATGTGTGTTGATAAAAAGTTTCGTTCTCAGGCACTAGCTTATTGATACATCGTTCGAAATCGCCTCGAACGGTTGGGTCTGCATTTTCGTTAATAGTTAACGATGCTGAGGTGTGCTGTATAAATAGATGTAAAAGCCCCGTATTAATGGCATTGATGATAGGTAGTTGGCGGATGATATCGTCGGTAACAAGATGAAACCCTCTCGCCTTACTGGGAAGAATGATTGTTTCTTGTAACCACATAACGCAATACCCTTATCCTACACAGAATTTGCAGATTGAAATTTGAAAACTAAGGATATTACTCGGTATAGAAAAGCAAGCCTACCATTGTCTGTACTGAAGGCTTACTAAGTTGCTATGACTTTAGGTTTAGGTTTAGGTTTAGGTTTAGGCTTTGACTGAGGCCCATAAGCGAAAGCTACGATTAGATATTGTGATCGAGGGACCATGAGCTGGGCATATTACTCCAGCCGTAGGCTCATGGTACTCCTCGTTTGAACGTTATTCGGTACCGAGCACCAGCAAGTCTTTATGCGCAAGCTTGATAACCTGTTCAGAAGTATTACCAAAGAACTTACCTATAATGCCCTTGCGCCCCATAGACCCTATGACAATGCAGTTAGCTGCAATTCGGCTCGCCAGGCTACTAATCGCCTTATTGGGTTCACCTTTAACAATGTGCATTTGATTTTCGGCAACATCGTACTGTGCCGTCAGTTCTTTGCATTTTTCCATGGCTATTGGCTTAACTTCTTGAAGAATTGAGTTAGGGTCAACAATATCCATATCGCTTAATGCAGGTACAACACTCACAACATAGCAGACATGCATCTGACTATTGGTTGCCACTGAAAGTCGAAACCCTTCCTCTAGTAAGCGTTGGTTCAGGTGTTGTTTCTCTGGGCTTGACGTCATTAAGTCCAGCGCTACTAATAATGTATTGCTTTCACGATTATGAATCGGTGTAACGACATAAACAGGAACGGGTGATTCACGCAATAACAGCCAATCTGTAGAAGTGTGAACTACAGTTTCCGTGCGGTGACCTTCCTTAATAATCAAATCGTAAGGCTGGCTTCTGCACTGTTTTAAAATCCAATCAACAAGGTACTTTTCCCACAGTAGTTGATGCGTAATCACTATATCTGTGTTTAACGACTCGATATAGCTACGCCACCAACCTTCTTCCTCGGCAATGCGTTTTGATTTTCTTTGCTCGGTCACTTCCGCGCTTTCCCAACCATTTTTTTCATAATAGTTGATCGCTACATGGATTTTCGCCCCAGATAGTTTGGCAAATGATACGGCTTTGTCGAGCGCGATTTGAAGCTTGTTACTGGGCTCTGCGATGACAAGAATACTTTTCATATCTCACCTTTTCCTTTGAGTAATTAACGTCTATGTTCAGATAAGAATGTGTGAAACCCGCTTTAACAACATTGATTCTTGTTAAGAATGATAGGAAATAAAGTCCATTACCAACAGCAGGCTATGCTGAAAAATAGTAATAGTTTAAGGATGGGTAGAGGGTTAAATGTGAGGCTTACTGTGAGGTTTTATACGATTGGCCAAGTAGGTTTTGTTGACGGTGGCTTAGAGGTCACGTTCCCATAAAGGGCGTAGAACCGCAGTAT
This sequence comes from Motiliproteus sp., assembly GCA_048265065.1. Taxonomy (GTDB): domain Bacteria; phylum Pseudomonadota; class Gammaproteobacteria; order Pseudomonadales; family Balneatricaceae; genus Motiliproteus. Next base: position 14,463 of record JBLXCH010000021.1, read on the forward strand.
CTGGCTCTTCAATAACCTGAGTTACTTGTTCGATAAGACGTTTTTTATCTTTTCCTAGCACCCCTTTGAGTACCAGCTGGTTAGATGCATGATCACTTCGGAAGATGGTCTTTTGTAATTCTAAGCGTTCAAGCAGGCTTTTTTGTTCGGTAAAAAGCTCTTGAGGCGACATGCGTTCAAATAAACCGCTAAAACCTTCTTGGAAGCGTTCCTGACCTTTCGGAAAGTTGATGACTAAGGTAGCAAGAAATTCGGGCTGCGCCGCATTGGCTAAGCGTGCAGAGTTGGCGACATGCTGCTCACTGTAACGACGTCCACCTAAGCCGTGAATAAACATGACGGAGCGTTTAATTCCCGCTTGCGATAATCGAGTCAGTGCGTGTACGGAACTCTCTAAGGTTTCCCCTTTGTTGATAAAGCGTAACACTTCATCATCTCCCGACTCCGCGCCGACATACGCCAACCCAAAACCCAACGAAGCGAGCTCCGCCAGTTCAGCATCTGATTTATTACGTAGGTTTCTCGGCAGACAATACGCTGAAACACGAGTTACCTGTGGAAGGTGTTGTTTAATCGCTTTTAGAATGGCCTGTAGGCGTTTGAACGGTAATGTCATGGCATCACCATCAGCGAGGAAAACGCGTCTCACATAAGGCATCCGTTGAGCTGCCCAACGAATTTCTGCCATCACCTTATCTTCATCTTTAACTGAAAATCGCTTATGAGGGTCGCTATACATTTCACAAAAACGGCAACGGTTCCAGCTACAACCATTAGTAACTTGTAAGATCAGTGAATTAGCTTCGCTAGGCGGTCTAAACACTGGGTCAACATAGGACACAGGTAAAGCAGCGGGAGTATCCATGTGAAACCTGTAATTAGCTGGCTGAAGGGACTGGGAAAAGCTGATTGAAGTTACGCCCTGTTGCCTGCACTACATCATCGTAACTAATGCCTTTGATCTGTGCCACGCACTCAGCCACTTGTTTAACGTAGCGAGGTTCGTTTGATTTACCGCGGTAAGGCATGGGCGTTAACCAAGGCGAGTCGGTTTCAACCAGTATGCGCTCAAGAGGTACTGCTTTAACAACGTCACGAAGCGCCGCCGCATTGTTAAAAGTAATAATGCCAGAAAAGGAAATGTAGTAGTTCATTTCAATGGCTGCTTCAGCCATGGCAAGATTTTCTGTAAAACAATGTAGAACGCCACCGACCGACTCATCACCATATTGACTGATTAAATCCAAGGTCTCTTGTCGAGCATCACGAGTGTGAATTATTGTCGGCTTTTTGGTGATTGATGATGCTTTCAAATGTTCAATGAAACTGTGCTGTTGAAACTCAGCATTATCAGATTCATAAAAGTTATCGAGACCAGTTTCACCAATGGCGATTACCTGAGGGTGCTGTGCTGCCTGGACAATTTGTTCACAGGTAGTGTCAGCCAACTCTTTACTTAATGGATGGACTCCTACGGAGGCATAAACGTCGCTGTAAGCTTCGACCAAGTCCAGCATAGCAGGCACTCTCGA
>JBLXCH010000021.1:16094-30930 GCA_048265065.1 Motiliproteus sp.
CTTAATGGATGGACTCCTACGGAGGCATAAACGTCGCTGTAAGCTTCGACCAAGTCCAGCATAGCAGGCACTCTCGACATGTCCGTAGAAATACACAGGAAAGCTTCTACGCCCTCTTTTCTTGCTAAGGTAAGTGGTTGGCTTACGTCGCCGTTGTAATCGTCGAGTTTAAGTCTGTCGAGATGACAGTGTGAATCTATGAGCATGATGAGCGTCTAATGAGTGAAAGTGCTTTGAATAGCATTACATGGTGAGGGTTGGTTTACCGGAACTTAAGGCACCAGCCAGGTAAGTTTCGATTTTATTGACAACGGTATTGTCATCCGCCATTAGTTGAATGCCGATGCCTGCCATTTTGCCTCCTTGAGCACCACGTGGTGTTACCCAAACAACCTTCCCAGTAACAGGTATTTTGTCGGGTTCATCCATCAGGTCCAATAGCATAAAGACTTCTTCGCCCACGTGGTAATTACGTTGAGTTGGCACGAATAACCCGCCACTTTTAATAAATGGCATAAAGCTACGATAAAGCTCGTCTTTATTTTTAATGGTTAGCGAGAGAATCCCGTGGCTGGCTCGGGGGCTTAGAGACATAACTATTCCTATCAGTGCCGGTCTATTGAGGGTGAATCATCGCCAGCCATGTAATTAGTATTTCTTCACAGAGCAATTGCGGATTCGGGTTATGTTTAGCCAATAATAGCTGACGATAATCCTGTATTTTGTCGCTAAAAGCAAATAGCGCAGGTGGTTGAACCCGCTGTGACGCACGAATAATCAGCTTTTCCGCATCTTTGTTGCGACATAAACTAGGGTCTTCTAATTGCTGAAACCGTAACATGTCGTTGACTAGACTTGAAAGCCAACCTAGTGATTGCAAAAGGTCACCCTTAACCCAGATTTTAGCCGCGTCCGGTACTGAAACCTTGTGTCCGGCAACGTTTTTTAAACTTTCAATAAGATGCTCACGCTGGGTTAGCTCATCGTTGTCGGTCAGCGCCTTAGCTAATAACGGAGAGCCTCCGGATAGTCCCAACGCCAATTCTGGTGATGGTGTGTTTTGTACTTCCAACCATGCCAAGCTTTGTTCAACAGAAGGTGTGGGGATGGCGATACGCTGGCACCGGCTTTTAATCGTAGGAAGAATTTGCCCAGGACGGTCAGTGATTAGTAAAAAAAGCGTATTGTCTCCTGGCTCTTCTAAACTTTTGAGTAGCGCGTTTGACGCGGCAATATTCATGGCTTCAGCTGGGGCGATGACAATAACTCGATAACCACCCTGCTGGGCATGTGTTCCAACAAAATCACTTAATGTACGTATTTGCTGAACTTTTATTTGCTTACCTTTTTCATCAGGCTCTATCCATGAATAATCCGGATGTGAGTGTTGAGTAAACAATAGGCAGTCTTTGCACTTTCCACAGGGTGTGCCATTGTCTTTACTTGAGCATAAAAGCTCTTGCGCAAAAAAGCGTGCAAGGGTTCTCTTACCTATCCCCTCTGCACCCTCTAGTAAAACAGCGTGAGGGAGACGTCCCGACTGATTCAACCGATTAAGTTTATCTTTAACCGGTGTTAGCCATTCATAGATTGCGGTCATGATAACCTTCGCAGTAAGTATCCATCAGTGATATGAGTTCTGACTCTATAGCACCTAGGTCGCGGTTAGTATCAATGATACGAAAGCGCGTTGGGTCTTTCTTTGCACGCTCTAAATAAGCAGTGCGAACACGCTCAAAAAAGCCGAGTTGTTCTGATTCAAAACGATCCAGCGCTGCCCGTTGCCTGGCTCGTTCCATACCTTGCTCCACCGGAAGGTCTAATAAAATTGTCATGTCCGGTGACAAACCTTGTTGCACTTGCTGCTCAAGAAACAAAATTTTGTCTTTGCTTAGCCCTCGGCCACCACCTTGATATGCATAAGTGGCGTCAGTAAAACGATCACATAAGACCCACGTGCCTGTATTCAATGTCGGAATTATTTTCTGATGTAAATGCTGTGCCCGAGCCGCAAATACTAAAAGCAACTCGCAATCCTCATTAACCGGTTCTTCTCGCTTCGCTAATAAAACCTCGCGAATTTCCTCAGATAGCGGCGTTCCGCCAGGCTCGCGAGTTAACACGTAAGGAATATCATGCGCTTGTAAGCATGCCTCGACGACGGCGAGGTTGGTTGTTTTTCCTGAACCCTCCGTGCCTTCAATCGTTATAAACCGGCCGCGATTTGAGGGTATTGCTAGCGAGTCATTCGACACTAGTTCTCCTTAGTTGCGTTAATTGAAGAGCGATAGTTGGCACTGCGTTTTTTCTGATAGCGATTTACTGCATTATTATGTTCAGACAATGTTGATGAAAAGTAATGCCTTCCATTACCTTTAGCAACAAAGTAAAGCGTTTTCCCTTCTTCTGGGTTGAGCGCTGCGTGTATCGCTTCTCGTCCTGCGCTGGCAATAGGTGTTGGTGGCAGCCCATTGATTTGATAGGTGTTGTAGGCCGTTTTCTTTTTTAAATCAGAACGTTTAATGTTTCCCTTGTAAGCATCGCCCATTCCGTAAATCACTGTTGGGTCAGTTTGTAAACGCATCCCCTTTTCTAGGCGGCGAACAAATACCCCAGCGATTTCTCCACGCTCCTCGGGAGCGCCGGTTTCTTTTTCAACAATGGATGCAAGAATCAGAGCTTCATAGGGTGTTTTAAAAGGTAGGTTTTTTCGACGTTTTTGCCATTCATCATCAAGAACCCGCTGTGTCCGTTGATAGGCACGAGTCAATATTTCTAGGTCGGTAGTCCCTTTGGTAAAGCGGTAAGTATCAGGAAAAAACCAACCCTCTGGATTATTGTGTGGGATATCTAATAGTGTTGCGATCTCTTCATAGTTTTTCCCTTCAAGGGTATGAATCAATTCCGCATGCTGAGCAAACAGTTGCATATAATCGCTAAGGCGCAACCCTTCAACAAGCGTTACATTACGCTGAACTACCTCACCTTTGTTTACTTTTAGCAACAAATCGTCGTATGTCTCCCCAGGCAACAAACGATATTCACCAGATTTAATATGGTTAAGGTTTTTGACTAAACGAGTATATAAACGAAACTTAAAGGTCGACTCAATTAAGTCTTCTTTGGCGAGTTGGTTCACGAAGCTATAAAAACTAGTACCACGCTCAAGCTCAAACAAGACAGGTTCAGCAAGGCCAAGCGGCGTTTTACCGTAAGTATCATGATGTTGCTTTAGTAAGAAGCCAACTATGATTGCAACGGCAATACTAATGACTAGTCCAAACTTAGCCAGCTTTAACAGCATAATATTAATGACCTGGTGGGAAGTTAAGTAAGCTTTTGTGACTATCATTCTCTAGCCACTGCTCTAAAGCTGCGTGTTTAGACCAATGGGTAAAGGTGTGGCCATTGTAATGAATGATAGGAATAACCCCCCACAGACTATTCGATATAAATAGGTGGTCAGCTTCCTGCAGTGTGTCGTGGGGAATAGCGGCTTCCTTTACGGTAAGTTTTTGTTCATGCGCCCACGCGATAACTCGCCCACGAATAATGCCTGAAACCCCGGCCGTGTTTAATAGTGGTGTAAGGAGAAGGTTGTCTTTAACCATAAATATATTCGACATTACACCTTCTATAACATTACCGTAAATGTCTTGCAGCAAGCCTTCATCATAATCGGTATCCCATTCACTGCGAGCCATTACATTCTCGAGACGGTTCAAATGTTTCAAACCTGCTAACAGTGGCTGAACCCCTAACTTTAATTGGCAAGAATAAAGCCGCCCACCTTGTTTTTTCAACGCGCCATTATTCGATACGCCATTGGCTAAAGAACAAATACGCGTAGGAAGTATATCTTGAGAAAACTTATAGCCACGCTGACCTGAGCCACGGGTGATGATGATTTTCAGCACGCCATCTTCTGTACCCTGTTGCCTTAATAACCAGAGGGTATCTTGAAGTAGTTGTGCAGGAAGTAAGTTGGGATCGATAGAGAGTTTTAACTGCTCACAACCATTCAATAAGCGTTGTAAGTGCAAGTCCCAATAAACAGGTTTACGGTCTTTGATCCGGATTGTTTCGAATAATCCGTCCCCATAGGATACACCACGATCTGCACTACTGAGTGTTGCGTCTGGTGAACCGTTGATTAGCGTAGGAATTCCAGTCATGGGATGGTTAGCGGGTGTTTAACACCCGCTAAAACTCAGTCAATTTTACTAAAGACTAAGGTGCCATTGGTTCCGCCAAATCCAAATGAATTAGATAAAGCCGACTCAATCGCTATTTCTTGAGCTTGGTGTGCCACGTAATCTAAATCACAGCCGTCTTCTGGGTTGTCTAGATTAATGGTCGGTGGTGCTACTTGGTCTCTAATAGCCAGAATGGCGAAAATAGCTTCAATCGCACCTGCAGCCCCAAGTAAGTGACCAGTCATTGACTTCGTTGAGCTCATTCGCACTTGTGAACTTGCGTCGCCCAAGACCGATTTAGCGGCGTTAGACTCTGCTAAATCACCCGCCGGCGTAGAGGTTCCATGTGCGTTAATGTATTGGATTTGATCTGGGTTTAAACCCGCGTCAGCAATCGCATTACGCATGGATGAAGCTGCGCCACTACCGTCAGCAGGTGGTGATGTCATGTGATAAGCATCATCACTCATACCAAAACCAGTTAGTTCGGCATAGATTTTCGCACCACGTTGCTTCGCGTGATCGTAATCTTCTAGCACTAAAACACCTGCACCATCACTAAGAACAAAACCATCACGGTCTTTATCCCACGGACGACTTGCCGCTTGCGGATCGTCATTACGTGTAGAGAGTGCACGTGCAGCGGCAAAGCCACCTAAGCCTAATGGCGTGGAAGCCATTTCAGAGCCACCGGCAAGCATTACATCCGCGTCGCCGTAGGCGATCATACGCGCTGCGGCACCGATATTATGGGTTCCTGTTGTGCACGCAGTGGTGATTGCAATGTTTGGACCTCTAAAGCCATATTTAATGGCAAGATTTCCGCCAATCATATTGATAATGCTACCAGGCACGAAGAATGGCGATACACGACGAGGACCGCTGTTATTCAGTACATCGTGGTTTTTTTCGATCATTGGTAATCCGCCGATGCCGGAGCCAATGGCGACACCTATGCGCCCTGCATTTTCATCAGTGACCTCAAGGCCTGCATCGGTTACCGCTTGGATACCCGCTGCCATGCCATACTGAATGAATAAGTCCATTTTACGGGCATCTTTAACATTCATGTACTCATCTACGGCGAAGTTTTTAATTGATCCACCAAAGGTTGTACTAAATGCTGAGGTATCAAAATGCTCTAAGGGAGCGATACCACTTTTGCCATTAAGGATGTTGCTCCAGGTTTCTGAAACGCTATTTCCAACTGGAGTCAGCATTCCCATACCGGTAACGACGACTCTTTTACGAGACATGTAGCCCCTCCAACAACCGGTTCTTTATAAAAGAAAAGCCGCTCTATACAAAATAGTAGCGGCTTTTCGTAAGCTTATAGTCGAGCGAGGTTCTTACTTGTTCGCTTCGATGTAGTCGATCGCTAGCTTAACAGTAGTGATCTTTTCAGCTTCTTCATCAGGAATTTCAGTTTCGAATTCCTCTTCAAGAGCCATAACTAGTTCAACTGTATCCAGTGAATCAGCGCCTAGATCTTCAACAAAAGAGGCTTCGCTAGTAACTTCTTCTTCTTTGACGCCCAATTGTTCTGCAACAATCTTTCTTACGCGCTCTTCAATAGTACTCATAGTTTTTCCTACGTGTTATGAACAAAGTGTTGAATATTGCCTAGTACTATCACGGCAACATTCCGTTGTATTCTCGTACCGATAACGTACCGGTCTCGACGAAGGTGACATTATCAACAAAATGAGAAAAAAAACAATTCTTACCGGGGTAATTACCCCATATACATGCCACCATTCACATGAATTGTTTCACCAGTGACGTATCCGCCGGCATCGCTCGCCAAAAATCCGACCACTGCAGCGATTTCTTCCGGCTTACCAAGACGGTTTAATGGAATCTGCGCCTTTAGCTTATCTTTGTGTTCTTCGGGCAATCCAGCGGTCATATCAGTATCGATAAAACCAGGTGCAACAGAGTTAACAGTCACGTTACGTGTTGCCACTTCTCTTGCCAGCGCACGGCTAAAGCCTTCAATCCCGGCTTTCGCTGCTGCGTAATTAGATTGACCTGCGTTGCCCATTGAGCCAACGACAGAGCTTACATTGATGATTCGACCCCAACGTTCTTTGGTCATCCCACGTAAGCAGCCTTTTGCGACACGGTAGATTGAAGTAAGGTTCGTATTGATTACTGAATCCCACTCATCGTCTTTCATGCGCATCAGAATGTTATCGCGAGTAATCCCCGCATTGTTTACCAATATCGTCACTGTACCAAATTCGACTTGAATATTTTTCAGGACGGACTCAACAGATTCCGCGCTAGCAACATCAAGAACCAGCCCGGCACCTTTGATGCCTGCGTTGGCAAAGTTTTCTTGAATCGTCGCTGCACCCTTTTCACTAGTCGCGGTACCGACAACTACGGCACCTTGAGAACCAAGCTGCTCTGCAATCGCCTTCCCGATGCCGCGGGTGGCGCCTGTGACTAATGCGACCTTACCTTCAATGCTCATTCACAAATTCCTTATCTATCCTGTCAGTTACAGAGATAATGCTTTCTCTAACCCTGCGACATCGCTTATCGCAGCGACATTAAGTGAACGTACAATACGTTTATTAAGGCCAGATAATACCTTACCCGGGCCACATTCGATAACCGTATCGATACCTTGTTCTGCCATATTACTGACTGTCGTGCTCCAGAGCACGGGATTACAGAGTTGAGCGAGTAAATTTTGCTTTAGCTCAGCTAAATCTGTAGGGATTGATGCAGTGTAGTTTTGCATTACGGCTATTGCCGGTTCTTTAAACTCGATGGTATCAAAAATATTGCCAAGTGATTCAGCAGCAGGTTGCATTAACTGACAGTGTGAAGGAACGCTTACTGCAAGCTCTAATGCACGCTTAGCACCCGCTTCAGTACAGATTTCAATAGCACGCTGAACGGCTCCTGACTCCCCTGCAATGACGATCTGCCCTGGCGTATTGTAGTTTGCTGCTGATACTAGGGTTTCACCGGAAGCATCTGCACAGGCTTTTTCAACAACAGCATCGTCCAAGCCCAAAATGGCAGCCATTTTGCCTTTTCCTGGTGGTACCGCTTGTTGCATGAACTCACCACGCGCTTTAAGTAATTTTGCGCCTTCAGCAAGTGTAAAAACATCTGCGGCCACTAATGCGGTGTATTCGCCAAGGCTATGCCCTGCAACTAAAGCAGGTTTTGCACCACCCTGCTCCAACCACAAACGCCACAACGCAATACTCGCCGTCATTAATGCGGGTTGAGTTTTATCGGTGCTATTTAGGTCTTCGACTGGACCTTCTTGAACTAGCTTCCACAGGTCATAACCTAAAGCATCAGAAGCTTCGGTAAATGTGTCAGTGATAATTGAGTGTTGTCCTGCAAGCTCACCGAGCATTCCGACTTGTTGGGAACCTTGCCCTGGGAATACGAAGGCTAAATTTTGTTTCATGAAAAAACCTTAAATGACTAAGTACCGTATTGAACGTAAAGATTATATCAGGGCGCTAATCTAACCCGAATGCCTTCAAATTTAAACGATAATGCAGTCAAAATCTGAATATAAGGGATTGTTACTAGACTACTAATCAATGGTTAGTTTGCGGTATCTGATGATAATGCAGAGAGTTTTCGATCTAAGCGACTTGGCAGTTCTTGCCTTGCTTCATTGTAGGCTTCTTCTATAGCGAACAGAAAACTCGCTTGATCTGCACTACCGTGGCTTTTAACGACCGTACCTTGTAAACCTAAAAAACTGGCACCGTTTCTTCTGCCAGGATCAAGAATTCGCTTTACTTCATTCAATACTGGTTTTGCCAACAGGCCAATAAGCTTGCTATATAAAGACGACTTGAATGTCGTATCGAGCGTGCTAGCCACCAAACGCGCTAAACCTTCGCTGGTCTTTAATGCAATATTTCCTACAAAACCGTCACAGACCACAACGTCAACAGCACCGTCGTAGATGTCATCGCCTTCCACGAATCCGGTAAAGTTTAAATGCGGGTTGTTTTCCATCAAGCTAAAGGAACGTTTTACTAAATCATTCCCTTTATTGGCTTCTTTGCCAATATTCAGCAAACCGACTTTTGGCTGATCTGTCGTCGTGGTGGTTTCAGCAAGAACGGAACCCATTAACGCGAATTGCAACAAATTGTCTGCAGTGCAATCAGTATTAGCTCCTAAGTCGAGAACGTAACTTGTGCCTTTTCGAGTAGGCAGCGCCGTCGCTATTGCAGGACGATCAATACCAGGAAGAGTGCCTAACAGGTATCGCCCAACGGCCATCATTGCACCAGTATTACCGGCGCTTACGCAGGCGTCAGCGTGACCCTGTGCGACTTCATTAATAGCAAGATAAAGTGATGATGTTTTACCATTTCGCAACGCGTTCGAAGGCTTTTCTTCCATGCTGATAATGGTTTCAGCACTGACAAAAGTCGCATTCTTTATCCAGTTTGCAGAGGTGTTATCAAAAATTTCGTTTTGGCCTATATCGGCGCAACCAACCAAGACAAGGTTGACGTGAGGATATAACTGATGGAATTTTACAACGGCAGGAAGTGTGATGTGGGGACCGAAATCCCCACTCATAAGATCGATCGCTAGAGTGGTACTAGCAGACAAACTTATTCAGCGTCTTTGTTTACCACTTGACGGCCACGGTAGAAACCATCTGCAGTCACGTGGTGACGACGGTGAAGTTCACCGGTAGTTGCATCTTGAGACAACGTTGGGTTTGTCAATGAATCGTGTGAACGACGCTGGCCGCGACGTGAACGAGTTACCTTACTCTTTTGAACAGCCATGGTAGCAGCTCCTACTTTTAATGTTTTTTGCTCTTAAGTTGAGCAAGAATACTAAACGGGTTGTCTTTGGTGTCGCCTTCTGCTTCAGCATGTTCGCTGCCGTATTCCGTTTTAACCTCACAATCACTGTGAGCTGGAATCAGTGGCAACGTCAAAATCAATTCATCTTCAACGGCGTCAGCAGGATCATAATTGTCTGCTTTTATAACCAGAGGGTCATAACGCTGTGGAAGAGTCTTGGCAGCCTCTTCATTTGCAACAATACCGAGGTTTAACTCCGCACTTAGTTTTACATCGACCGGTTCTAAGCAGCGCTGACAACGCATTTTTACGTCAACTTCAGCAGTGCCTTCTAAAAACCTTTGTTTTTGATCATCAACACCGAAGAATAAACTAACGTTTACTTCACCTTCAGGTTCGATCAAATAACTGACCAATCGGCTTAAACGATTAAGCGCTAGTGAACAGTGCTCAAAGTTTACACCTTGATCAGCTGAACGCCGTGCATCAATTCTATTCGGTAATGGGGCCTTCGACATAAGCGCGCAATAATAGGGATCTAGGGCTTTTATGTAAAGCACGAATTCATAAAAACACGGTTAAAAAGACGATATAATCAGTTCTGCAGCCAATTTTAGGACAAACCCAATTCTATGCCCACTATAATTCTTGCTTCAAGCTCACCTTATCGACGTCAACTTTTAGATCAGCTTCAGCTTTCGTACGTTTGTGACTCCCCTGCTATCGACGAAACCTTACTTGAAAATGAAAGCGCCAGTGCCGCCGCCGCGCGTTTAGCACTGGCTAAAGCACGCGCAGTGGCTGAAAGGCATCCCCAAGGCTTAATCATAGGCTCTGACCAAACGGCCGAAATTGATCATACAATATTAGGTAAGCCGTTAAGCCGTGAACGAGCTATCGAGCAGTTGAGTTTATGTTCTGGAAAAAAAGTCAGGTTCTGGACAGGTCTTGTGCTTTTAAATTGCCAAACACAAGAAATACAGCAAGCCTGCGTTAGCTTTGATGTTTATTTTAGGCACTTATCCAGGCAGGTCGTTGAGCGTTATATTGATAAAGAATCGCCGCTCGATTGTGCAGGTAGTTTTAAATGTGAAGGTTTAGGTATCGCGCTATTTGAGAAATTACAAGGTGATGATCCAAACAGCCTTATTGGTTTACCTCTTATCGAATTAACAAGCATGCTGGCAAAAGAAGGCGTCCGTGTTATTTAGGATACGTTATTTAGAATACGTTATTAAGGAAACGTTTTTAGAGTAATCCAAAGTGAGGTCCATATTCATAAATAGCGAGGGCTACTTCATTACGTTTTTCTGTCGAACCACTTCCATGTTTTGCTGACGAACCAGCTCTAGTAGCTCGTTCATGAGCATGGGTCGACCAAAGTGCCAGCCTTGGGCGTGCTCTACCCCTTTCTGTCGTAGCAGCTCAGCCTGCCTTTCGGTCTCTACACCTTCCGCGATCATTTTTAAGTTTAGCGATTTGGCCATTTCGATTATATGTAACGCAACACGACTGGTTGCTGCATCAGTACCGATGGTATCAATGAACGTTTTATCGATCTTTAGATAGTTAAGATCCAATGACTCTAAATGCGCCAAACTTGAATAACCTGTTCCAAAGTCATCCATTGCAATATCAACACCTAGTTCATGCAGACCATTAACAACGCTACTGGCTTTCTCAATCTCTACAAAGCCTCGTTCTGTTACCTCAACAACCAGGCAGCCTTTATCCACGGAGTGCTGTTCTAACAGTTCTTGTATTAACTCGACCGAGCGATTGCTGTGCATATCTTGCGAGGACAAATTAATAGCAATATGGAAATCAGGGTTTTCTCGCCAAATCTGCTTAACATCATCGTTAACTAGGCGGATCACCTTTTTAGTAATGTCAGAAATTAAACCGGTTTGTTCCGCGATAGGGATAAAAAGGTCTGGGGATATAAAATTCCCATCGGTATCCTTCCAGCGTATTAAAGACTCTGCGCCAGTTATTTTGCCATTATTAAGGTCTATCACCGGCTGGTACATCATAAAAAACTCTTCGCGCTTTAGCGCCGCTTTTATGTCGCCTTTTAATGAAAGCCGTTGTCTGGCCATATAAAGCACGAGAAAGCTTAAAGCCGCACCAATTAATAATCCCAAAGGAATCGCTATATACGCTATATCGGTAAGCTGCAGCTGCATATCTCTAATGGGAAGTGCTGCAAAACCCACGGTGTTGCCGTTTTCTTTAACGACAACCCAGTGGGTGTCAGTTTTAAATTGGGCTTTACCTGTTTGAATGTATTCTTCGAGCCAGCTTTGTTGGAACTCACCCCTATGTTTTAGCAACAAAGTAGGACTTTTTAATGCAAGGGCAAGCGATAGGTTTTCTTGGTCTGAGTAAAGGTCAACCGTTTGGTCAGTAGGAACAATGGCACCAAAACCATCACGTGCGTAAATATTAAAGGTTTTATTAGGAACCGTATCAAAAGATACATTTAACCAAGATTGTGTACCTGACGGGCTTATACCATTTGGGCGACCTAATGACTGTCCGCTACTTATCCTATTGGATGTGCATAAAATGTGGTCGTTTTTAATCGCCACAACCGATTGCAGCAAATTTGAAGACATTTGCAGTTCAAGCATTTTACGAATGCTGTCGTCTGAACAAGGTGGGCAAGTACGTAGGTTTTGGTTTTCGAATATTGTGCTAAGTTGATTTTTTGTGGCTTCCGTTAATCTGATTACTTCGGCCGCATATTCATCAATGCGCTGAACTTGTTTGTCTTCTGCATAGTGCATTGACCCGATAAGCGCAATCGCAACCGGAAAAGTGCCTGCAAAAATACTCAATAGAACGGCGGAAATTATTATTATTATTCGTTTTGGCATGACGCCAATAGCTCCAATACATAAGTCTATTCAATACGTTGTAGCGTTTTTTAATGAATTCTTCAAACTATTGTTTCAATTATGTTGATTTAATACAATTTTGACTAAAAGATAATCAATTACACCTAAAGAAAATAGAAAAGGCGCCACAAAAAGTTGTAGCGCCTTTCTTTGAAGAGAGAAAACGCGAGGTTAATAAGACAAAGGTTGAGAGGTCAAACCCATTTGCGTAGCCATCGTTTTTGCAAAACGAATACTGAAGCGTTCAATTAACTCTTCAAATGGTGATAGCTTAGGTGAGAAATTCACGATATTTTCAAAACCTACAATATCTCTTGCTACGTATCCTGGGCTACCTAACCCATCAACCAGTCCTAATTCTTTAGCCTGCTCGCCTGTCCAGATGAGTCCTGAGAAAAGCTTCGGTTCATCTTTAAGGCGATCACCGCGCCCCGCTTTCACTTGATTAATGAATTGCTGGTGGGTGGTATTAAGTACACCCTGCCAGAAAGTTTTTTCTTCTTCATTTAATGGCGAAAACGGATCTAAAAAGGCTTTGTGATCGCCAGCCGCTAATGCACGACGCTCAACACCCAATTTTTCCATTAAATCGACAAAGCCAAAGCCTGAAGAAATAACACCGATAGAGCCGACAAGACTAGCTTTATCTGCATAAATCTCATCCGCTGCCGCCGCAATATAATAGCCACCTGACGCGCACAAATCGCCGATCACCGCGTAGACTTTAGTTTCAGGGTATAAACCTCTGAGCCGCTTGATTTCATCATAGATGTACCCCGCCTGAACAGGGCTGCCTCCAGGGCTATTGATGCGCAATATAATGCCCTTGGTACTTTTATCTTTGAAGGCGTTGCGCAACGAGTGGGCTATGTCATTGGCATTAGCATCTTCACCTTCAGCAATCACACCGGATACATCAATCAAAGCAGTATGTGGTTTACTGGTAACGGTTTCTTTGACGATAACGTCAGTTGGAATAAACAAATACAAGGCTACGAACAAATAAATAAAGGTCAGTGATTTGAAGAAAATTCCCCAACGTCGTGAACGGCGTTGTTCGGCATGAAGCCCCATCACTAATTTATCGAGTAGACGCCACTCTTTGGTTTCTTTAGCCGTAGATTTGTCTAAAACTTTCGCTGCCTTATTCGATGAATCAGGCTTGCTGTCGCCTAGCTGACTTTCTTTGCTATCCGGTGCGTCGGCTCTAGGGCTTTGATCCTCTACGTTCTCAGTTTCCTGGAAAGCTTCTTTCGTCTCGCTGGTTTCTTCGCCTTTTTTATCATTAGGCTTGTTCCATAAATCTTCGCTCAAGAGCATCTCCTCAGTAGCAGGTTTGGCGAATGGGTGCTTACTCTATTGGCGGCAAATGCGTAGTAAGCTCGTTTATATTGTCAATAATGGCAATTGGCTGGAATTGTTCAAGCCGCTCTACATCATGTACCCCATAGCTAACACCACAGCTTCTTATCTGTGCCCGCGCTGCCATGTCTAAATCAAATTCAGTATCACCGATCATCAGTGCGTGTTCAGATGAGATCCCCGTCACTTGCAGAAGTTCATGAAGCATTTGTGGGTGTGGTTTGGATTGCGTTTCATCAGCACAACGGCTGTGAGTGAAAAATCTCCCCAACCCTGTTTCAACAAACGCTCGTTCAAGTCCTCTTCTGCTTTTGCCAGTAGCCACAGCAAGTTGATAGCCTTCGTTTTGCAATGTTGTCAGGGTATGTTCGACGTTAGCAAATAATTCACTGGCTGGTGCAGTTTCACTAAAGAAATGAAAACCGTAACGTTCTCGCATTTTTACAATGCCATGATCATCAATTCCTGGGATCAGCATCCGCAAAGCCTCAGGCAGGCCAAGACCGATGATATTACGAACAGCCTCGTCGGTGAGCGGCGGGTAATGAAGATCATGAGCTGCTTGCTGCATGCAACTCACGATTCTGCCGGCAGAATCAATCAACGTACCATCCCAATCAAAGATCAATAATTTAAACACGGTGAACTCCTAACTATTTCACTAACATACTGCGATTAGGGATTTGCAGCACTGACAGAAATCAGCATGTTATAGTACACCACCTTTAATACCGATGATCGTTCTTAGAAAATATTGAGAGTAGTGATGGAAACAACACACGGTTTTTATTTAGAAGACTTAGAAGTAGGCATGACCGCATCATTAAGGAAAACCATTAGTGATGAAGATGTACAACAGTTTGCTGCAGTGACGGGCGATAACAACCCGATTCATGTCGATGAGGCGTTTGCGAAAAAATCGTCATTTGGTAAACGTATCGTACACGGTATGTTTAATGCTGGCTTAATTTCTGCAGTATTAGGCACCAAATTGCCAGGGCCTGGAGCTACTTTTGTCGGCCAAACGTTGAAGTTCAGAAACCCGGTGTTTATCGGTGATACTGTAGAAACCGTTGTCACCGTTGAATCTATCAATCCTCGCCATGGTTTTGTAAAACTGACCACCACCTGTAGTGTTGATGGAAAAGTTGTCGCCACTGGTGAGGCCACCACTGTTGTCGACAAAAAAGACAACTAGCAAACCTCGCGTTTGTCGATTTACCTCAACAACATCGACCTTCAGTTAAAGCCCTTCTATATGTTTTAGAAAAGCTTTAACTGAAGGAACGCCCACCATGAATTTATCTTTTCGCTCCATGCCTTGCTGATCATAAAAAACAAGAGCAGGCGGGCCCACTACAGCGTACTTTTTATAAAAAGCTTTAGCGTGTTCGTCATTCGCAGTGAGGTCAACTTTAACCAACTGGTAATTAGCTAATGCTTGCTTAACCCTAGGGTCGCCAAAAACTTCATGTTCAAGTTCTTGGCATGAAACACACCAGTCAGCATAAAAATCGAGCACCACCGGCTGTGTTGATGCAGCAGCGACCTCGAGCACAGG
>JBLXCH010000021.1:31030-38135 GCA_048265065.1 Motiliproteus sp.
ATCTGTAGCGCTCATGTAAACGGCAGTAATGATTAAAATTATCCCAGTTAGCGCAAGAGTGACTTCAGCAGCAACAATGCGATCCAGCATCCAGACGCCCATTAATAGCATCACCACACCAAAGCCCTGTTTGACCGCATTCATCCATGAGCCCGCCTGAGGTAGAAACTTAGCCGCCGACGTACCAACCAGAATTAATGGAGCACCCATTCCTAAACTCATACTGAATAATGCGCTGCCACCCAAATAAGGATCGCCAGTTTGGCCAATAAAAATCAAAGCCCCTGCTAGCGGTGCAGCGACACAGGGACCAACAATCAATGCAGATAACAATCCCATTACCGCGACACCAACGAAATCACCACCCTGCTGGGAACGACAAATCCGGTTAAGTTTATTCTGCAAAGTGTGAGGCATTTCTAAGCGATAAAAGCCAAACATCGCGCCTGCAAACAACACGAAGACCAAACAAAAAGCGACAATCACCCATGGTGTCTGAAAGGCTGCCTGAATATTACTGCCGAACAATCCAGCGAAAATCCCAGCCAACGTGTATGTCAACGCCATCGCTAAGACATAAGTTAACGATAAAGAAAAACCGCGCTTAGCGCTTAATGAAGATTGACCAGCAATGACACTAGCTAAGATAGGAATCATCGGAAAAACACAGGGTGTTAACGACAGCGCTAGACCCGCAGCAAAAAACAGCAGAAGGATTACAGGGAAGCTGGCGCTTTTCAGCACTTGCGCTACCTGACTTTGATCGGTTAGAGATAGCCCATCACTGAAGTCACTGGCGTTTGCAGCAGGACTGACATTGAGCGTTGTGGGGTCTGGTAACGCACCAACTTCGAAGTTTTGCTTAACCGGCGGATAGCAAATCCCCCCTTCCCAGCAGCCTTGGTACTCGACTTCGATAATATGACTTGGTAAGGATTCAGTGGTTTTTGCAAAACCCACATCGACAACAGCTTGTTGGTAATAAACTGGGACTTCACCAAACAAAGGGTCGTCTTTAAGTTTACTGGGTGAATAAACTTTATCGACTAAGACGACACCGGGAGGCAAGGTGAACTTGATATGATTTTTATATAAGTAGTAGTCATCTTCTATTTGCCAAATGAGCTGAAAACGCCCATCACCTTCGGGTAAGACCTCAAGCTGATAAGCATCATCGACCTGTAATGGTCCTTTATTTGATGAGGTGAAGCGATCGAAGACAGAAGCGTTGACTGCAACTGAAAGTCCGACCAGCATCAAGCAAAGCAGCGTACGAAAGTGGTTAATCATTAATTTGCATCGCCAAAAGTAATATCGCCAAATCAGTATTATTGACCGGGCCGCTGCTGGGTGTGCTTAACAGGCACAAACTACAAACACCAAGCATTAAAACCAGTCATTGGTACGACGACGTTTTTTCGGCAAGTTA
The DNA here is from genome assembly GCA_048265065.1 of Motiliproteus sp. Lineage (GTDB taxonomy): Bacteria > Pseudomonadota > Gammaproteobacteria > Pseudomonadales > Balneatricaceae > Motiliproteus. The sequence continues at coordinate 32,460 of JBLXCH010000021.1, forward strand.
GGAATAATTAAACCTAAAATAATGCCTGCTAAAGCAATACCACCACCACGCACCAACCAGCCCATCATATTCGTTTGATCCATAGAGTCGATTTGCGTTTGTAAACGAATAATTTCATTTTCAAGCTGTGCAATTTGCGCTGTTCCTTCAGCCCGTGCGTCATTTATGGCGTTCAATTCACTTTTTCGCTGCACTTCAAGGCCAGCTAGCTGTTTAGATAAGGTTGCAACTTTGGTGCGCTCTTCTTCCAGTGCGGATTCGGCAGTAGCCAGCTTTTCTTCAGCAATAGGTAACCGTGTTTTGACACTATTACCTTTTTCTAAATACTTACCGTCAATCCAAGCAACCGTGCCTTTACTGGTTTTAATTTGCGCGTAGCCTGTGTTTGAATCTCGCGCTAGCAGCGTTAATTCACTACCGCTGGGTAACCAGCCTTTAATACGAAACTGATTACTCGGACCAGAATGCATTGCGATACTTACGTCGTCACTTACATGATACGGATTGGCTGCGCTAACAGATGCAGAAAAACCAAACAAAGTTGCCCACGCAGCAAACACCCATACATAGATTTTTTTCATTGAACGGCTAGTCATCAAACAAAAGTCCTTGGTCAAAGTCTGTACTCGCATTACCGCATATGTCGTTTTTTCGCGGAGCGAAATTGCGCAGTTGCAATTAAAAAGATTCGATTAAAGAGCACAGCATCATAAAATTCGTGTAATACATAAATCGCTGATTATAACAGTGTCGTCATGATGGATTAAATCCATGGGTCTACATATTCCTTAACCATTTCGCTATGATCTCGACGGATTGAGGATTAATTCCAAGGAAAACACATTGCCCAGCCTATTTGATATTTCTTCATTGCTCCCAGCGCTCAGTAATAAAGAGCTGATCCTCACCCCTAACCGGCGATTAGCAGCGAAGATTCAAGCCTCTTATAGCCAGTATAATCAGCAGCAAAGCAGCGGCGAAAGCCACAAAAGCTGGCATACACCTCGGGTGTTTTCTATCGAAGGTTGGCAACAACAACTGTGGAACAGTCTCGGCGATAGCAACCCTAATGAATATTCCACTCCTGTTTTAACTTCGCGGCAAGAATTAATCATCTGGGAACAACTGATAGCTAATGATCCAGAAAGTTCCCCGTTGTTAAGACCTTCCGGCTTGGCCAAACACTGCCAACAAGCGTTGAAAACACTCGCCTTTTGGGAAGTAGACATAGAAAGCCCGATCTATAAAACGTGGGCAACGACTGACGATAGTTTGCCAAAATGGTACCGACAGTTTACTAAACAGTGCAAAAAATACCGCGTAATCACTCAATCAGAGCAAATTCAGAGCATTATTACCGCCATAAGCAACAATCTCATCACGCCTGAGCCTTCAATACATTTGCTCGGCTTCCAAGACATCCCACCCTTGCAGTTTTCACTGCTTAAACAGGCTGCTGATCGGTTGCATACCGTGATTATTGAAGACAGAAATGCGCACAAGCACATCGTACCTTTAGCAACAGCAGAGCAGGAGTGGCAACAGGCCGCTGTCTGGGTAAAAGATAAAGTCACCGCTACGCCGGATGCCTCAATTGGGGTTGTTGTCCCCGATTTACATCAGTACCGAGATGATGTTGAACGAACTTTTCGGCGCTTTATAGACCCTGATTTTTTGTCCTTAGGCCAAGGAAGTGATTTACCGGGGTTTAACTTATCGATTGGCCAACCTCTTGATAAAACTCCTATAGTTTCTAGTGGTTTGCAATTATTAGGGTTGCTAACAAAACCGTTGATGCATGACCAGCTAGGCACACTGCTTCACTCACCTTTCCTTCCGGGCTTCGACAAAGAAACACCGGGGCGAGTAATGATTGAGCAAACGCTTCGCGAATTCGGTCAATTTGATTACCAGCTCTCACAGCTTATTTCCGTGATTGAAACAGCCAAGCGCTCAACCGACGAGATAGCACCAGCTGCCAACGATCTGGCCAATACAGATACTCAGATGGGTGCTGGACAGCTTTCAATGTTCGATACCGAAGCTGAAATAGAAAACGAAGCCAAAAATAGAGCATCAGATGTCACAGCATGCCCTGAACTATTGGCATCCCTACGCGCCTTAGAGCGGTGTGTGCGACCAAAAGTAGCGACATTAAGCGAATGGAGTCAGTGGAGTTATCACTGTTTAGCTAGTACCGGCTGGCCCGGAGATCGAAATTGCAACAGCTTTGAATATCAACAGCTTAATCAGTGGTATGAGCTACTTGGGAAACTATCTAAGTTTGACCATTTGCTTGGGAAAATCACTTTAAGCGAGGCCCTGTCATATATCCGTAAAGAAACTCAAGCGGCTATATTTCAGCCCAAAACTGAAGATTCATTGCCGCAAATCCTCGGCCCCCTTGAAGCCGCTGGTCTACAGTTTGATTACCTGTGGATTTGCGGCTTAAGTGATAACCAGTGGCCAGCCACGCCTAGCCCCAATCCATTAATCCCTGTTGGTCTGCAGCGTGAAAAAGACATGCCTCATGCTAGCGCCACACGTGAATTGGCTTTTGCAAAAGAACTGCTTAACGCACTGGTCATTAATTCTAAAGAAGTTATCGGTAGTTATCCGCTTTGGAGTGACGACCAACCATTACGTCTTAGTCCATTGGTTGCGCATTTTCAGCCGATAACACCTGAAACAATTACCGTAGCCACTAACCCGATAGTCACACGTATTGCTAGTGCAGCGTGCGAGCTGATAGACACCAGCTTTGCCCCTGTGGTTTCACCTGAAGAAAAACCGTCAATTCGAGGCACCAGTGGCTTACTTAAACAGCAAGCCCTATGCCCTTTTAGCGCCTTCGCAATTCATCGGTTAAACGCGAGGCCATTACTTGAGCCAGTCCAAGGGCTGTCAGCTCTAGACCGAGGGAACCTTGTTCATGATGCGCTCGAGCATTTCTGGAAAAAATATAAAACTCAAACAGAAGTTGCCAACTTAACCACAATACAAAGATCACAAGCGATAAAAACCAGTTGCGAAGCATCACTCACGAAGCTTCAGCGCCGCTTAAGGCATAAACGTTCACAGTGGACGGGCAAGCGCTTTTACAGCATTGAGCAAAAGCGCTTAGAGAAACTGCTTCAACTATGGATAAATGTCGAGCTTGAACGCAGCTGTTTTACGGTTTTTGCTGTTGAAGACGAATTTAGAACAGCGCTTGGCGGTTTAGAATTCAAATTAAGAATTGACCGCATCGATACGCTTGCCGACAACAGCATACTGCTGATTGATTATAAAACTGGCGAAACCAAGGTAAGCCAATGGAAAGGGAGCCGCCCCAAAGAACCTCAGCTGCCACTGTATGCCATCAGTAGTCACAAAAATCTTGCTGCAATCACATTCGCAACGATAAACGCAAAGCAGCAAGCTTACGCCGGCTTAAGTAGAAACGAGGGTTATATTGCCGATGGCATTCAGTCAATCGACAGTAAAAATGCAGACGCTGAAGACTGGGATGAACAACTCCAGCAATGGCGTCAAACATTAACCCAATTAGTTACTGAATTTATGCAAGGTAATGTAGTTATCGACCCGTTAGATGCGGCTGTTTATGGCTATTCTGGCCTCACTCCACTAGCCCGCTTAACTGAGTTAGAGCAGTTAGCTAACAGAGATGACGATAATGAGTAACCTGCCTCAAGACTATAAAGAACGGCAACAGTGCCTAGACCCCCGCCAATCATTTTCAGTGAGAGCACCGGCAGGCTCGGGGAAAACAGAGCTGCTGACTCAACGTGTCTTAGTGCTACTTGCTCAGGTTCAACAACCGGAAGAAATTTTATCAATCACCTTCACCCGCAAAGCGGCTGCAGAAATGCTTGACCGGCTGCTGGGTAATTTACGTTGGGCAAGTACCGAAGAAGAACCCAACGAAGGGCACAAACAACAAACATGGCAATTGGCTCGAGCGGCTCTACAACAAGATCAGCAACAAGGTTGGCAGCTACTAGAAAACCCTAACCGTTTACGTATCCAAACAATTGATGGTTTCTGTTCACGACTGACGCAAAGTCTACCTATTGAATCCGGACTCGGCGCGCAACCAGAAACCAGCAGTGAAGCAGAGCCTCTTTACGCACTCGCCGTCGACCGTTTGTTAGAAGGTTTGGAGAATGACGATGAAATTGCCGACGCCCTAGCCCTTCTTCTTGCCCACGTGGACAATCAGGTAGAGCGGTTACACAAACTATTGGTTGATTTACTTCAACGGAGAGATCAATGGTTACCTTGGTTAGGTAGTGGCGACGATCTAACACAGGCAAAGCATTACCTTGAAGGTGCACTCTCTTGTTTGGTCTTTGAGGAACTTAACGAGCTGAATCGCGAGCTTCAACTCTTTGGTTCAGACATTGTTGCACTTACGGATTATGCAGCCAGCAACCTTGCGCCAGATACAAAACATAGTCACTTAAAAAGTTTGGTAGGGATTGTAGCGCTACCGGGCAATACAGCAACAGATCGAGAAGCGTGGAGTGCAATTAAAACGCTGCTACTCAGTGAAAAAGGCGACTGGAGAAAGTCGGTCACCGTGAGAGAAGGCTTCCCTGCTGGCGCCAGCAAAGATGACAAAGTTGTGGCCGCGCAATGGAAAGAAAAATACAAGCAGCTGATTGTTGAGTTAAGTACTGTGCCTGGTTTAAAAGAGCGTTTAGCCAGAGCCACGTTACTGCCTAGTGATCATTACGAAAATTCACAATGGCGCATTCTTCAAGCATTAACCACCGTTCTGCCTAACCTAGTGGCGCACCTATTGTTGAGCTTCAAAGAGCGTGGTGCGGTTGACTTTACCGAGGTTACGCAAAGAGCATTGATCGCCTTAGGTCATGAAGATGAACCTACTGAACTCGCCCTTAAATTAGATTATCAACTTCAACATATTCTGATTGATGAGTTTCAGGACACAGCAACTCCTCAAATCCAATTGCTTGAGAGGCTGACTCAAGGCTGGCAATCTGGCGATGGTAAAACATTATTTATCGTTGGGGATGGCATGCAGTCCTGCTATGGTTTTCGGGATGCCAATGTCGGTTTATTTTTAGATGCCCGTAAACACGGTATTGGTACTGTTAAGCTGACTCCGGCAGACTTACAGGTGAATTTTCGCTCACAAAGCACAATTGTTGATTGGGTCAATCAAACCTTCATTAGTGCCTTCCCTCCACAGGACGATATTTCTCACGGCGCTGTACGTTATGAATCATCGGTCGCTTTCAATCAGTCGACTGATGATACTGAAATCACCCTAAACGGCTACGTTGGTTTTCAAGACCGTCTCGCAGAAGCCATGAAAGTGCGAGAGCTAGTCGAGCAGAGTTTAGCGAAACACCCCGATGGGCGAGTGGCTATATTGGTCCGTTACCGCTCCCATTTGCGCGATATTTTGCCTGAACTTCGTCGGGCGGGTTTGAGTTGGCAAGCAACCGATCTGGATAGCCTGTCGACACGAATGTGGGTCGTAGATCTAGTTTCGCTACTCAAAGCTTGGCTCAACCCTGCCGATCGTATTGCGTGGCTATCTATACTGCGGGCACCTTGGTGCGGTCTATCGAATGCCGATTTATTAGCGTTAAGCGGGGCAAGTCGCCAGAAAACCCCAATTTGGGATTCATTGCAAAGACCACC
>JBLXCH010000022.1:0-27233 GCA_048265065.1 Motiliproteus sp.
CCAGTTGGTTACGGTGTTTTAATTCATTAGAAAACTGCTCAACAGAAGCCGTCTGCAGCTCTGCCAAACTTGTGCAGAAACACTCAGGGTTGGCCGTTGTGGTGGCTAAACGCAATGAAGCATAAGCGATAGCATCTTTAGGATCGAGTGGTCGAATATTGGCCACGATAGCGCTCTTGGAAAACGAGAGGTGTTTTCATTATGGCGAAAGAGAGCAGAAAGTCGACATTTTTCTGTGTGAAAAGCAATCAGTGTTAGGTTTGCGTTCGCCAGCAGAGAGACTACCGGTGAACGCTACCGCTATTTGTCAGCGTTAACTCTTGCTGATGACACGCTAGCTTTAGGCGTAGGAGCAGCAGTAATCGACCAGTGACTTCACCTTCAGTGAAAACTTACTGTTGGCAGGTACATCAAACTGTGTGCCGGCGGTATAGGTTTCCCATTCAGTTGAATTAGGTAAAAGCACGTCCATCTCACCCGCCATGATCTCCATGCATTCGTCCATGTCTGTACCAAATTCATACTCGCCTGGCATCATGATACCTAGCGTTTTTTTACTGCCGTCGGCGAAAATTACCGCGCGGCTTGTTACCTGCCCATCAAAATAGACATTTGCTTCACGAACCAAAGTCACATTATTAAATTCAGACATGTGTTTTCCTTACAGAAATAACGTTGAACGATAAGTTGGTATTTATGGGCGGCAAGCTTAGCTTAAGTTACGTGCGGAGTCATCGGGTACTAGCGAGTAGATGCTTGATGTTTTATTCTGAGACCGTCATTGACATTTTTAACAAGTTTTTAAGCACTTTCGCCTCATATAAGGAGATATGGCGTGTCTGACAGCCCAACCATTAAGCGTCGTCGTTCGCGACGGTCTGAATCATCTTCTGACACCGTACTCCATGAACCAGTAAGGAAGAGCAGTCGAAGCCTTCCTAAGCGGTTATTGATTCCAATATGGTTGATGGTCTTTTCGAATTTGGTGTTCTTAATTGTCGGTGTTTCATTATTTGAAAATGAAAGCCGCGTAGGTGAGCAGGAGACTGTTCTGCACCGTTCGGCCAATATTTCTGTGTTTCAAGCAGCGATTGATGATGCGTCGTACACTGGCCCAGAACGAGTGAATCATCAATTGTTACCGATTGAGAAAAATCACTTGTTGAAATGGGAAGAGTTTGAGGGTGAGCCTTGGGTCAAGGTGTTGTTGTGGTTAAACGAAGCTACATACCAAGAACGTTTCGGTCAGATAGACAAAGAGGAAAATCCGATAAGTGGTACCTTTCACACACCGGAAGAATTACCCACTGAATTTGTAACCTTAGTGCCTCAAGTGCAGCAGTTTTGCCGTCGGCTAGCGAATGACGCGACTTTTCAAGTTGATTATCGGTTAAAACAATATTTAGGATTAAACCCGAATCATCGCTATGCCCGAATGGTTGAGTTGTGGGTGCCACCGCAGGATCTTTTTCGTCCTTGCCCTGACCCTGAGACCGATGATCGATTCTGTCATACTGAACGCAGCCCTAAAGGTGTGACAGTCCGTAATATTGAAGATTATCAGGGCTTTTTACGTAAATTGTCTTTGGATGCTTATAAGCCAGACGGTCGACCATGGACTCGTTTAGGTTATACCTACGATTGGGCCTATGGGGTTCAGGGTGTTGGTGCTAGTGAGTATATGATGATACCTGGTGCGCGTTATCGTTTTGCGGGTAGTCGTACCACTGATGAGTATTGTCAGCAATAGTTGTGAGGTTTTTCGCGGGTAGTTGTTTTGAGAAAAAGCAGCCCGGTTCGGGCTGCAGCACTGGATGTTCTTAATTAATCTTTTTTAGCGTTAAAAGCGGCAACTTGCTCTGGAGTCGCTTCTTGCTGGTATTTATCTTTCCACTCGGGATAGGGCATGCCGTAAACCTTTTCCCGCGCTTGTTCATAGTTTAGTTCGACGCCCTGTTCCTCCGCAGCAGTTACCATCCACTTCGATAAGCAGTTACGACAAAAGCCGGCAAGATTCATTAAATCGATATTTTGTACGTCTTTGCGCTCATCAAAGTGTTGGATGAGTCGACGAAGAACAGCAGCTTCAATTTCTGTTTGTTTGTCCATGATACTACCTCGTAATCAGTTTCATTGTGCAGTGTGCAGTGTGCAGTGTGCAGCGAGCAGTTAGCGTAAACCTTGTGGGTTTTTATCGCTGACCGATGTAAATAAAAAGCGATCTTGAAAGCCTGCGCTACGCGTTTTAGCCCAGTAATTAATAAGGGCGGCTAGAGCAAAAGAAAAGACCAATCGCCCCCACAATACGCCAGACAGATGAGCGCCTAGAATCATTACTAGTAAGGTGTCTTCAATTAAACTGTGACAGATACCTAGTAAGGTCATCGCAGCAAAGACATCAATGGGTTTTACTTTGCCAGACTGGGCTTCTTTGATGAGTAAACCGCCACCGAATGACAAGCCAATGGTGATGCCGATGAGAGTGATATTAGTGGCAGCCGCGCTGATGCCTAATAGTTTCAGAATAGGTCTGAGCAACCAACAAATGAGTTTATCGACACCAATAACGCGCAATATTTTCAACACAGTAAGTAACACGATAATCACTAGCTGGATCATTAGTAAACTTTCAAATTGAGCTGTTAACCAGCCTTTAAAACTTGGGTCCTGAGGACCCGGTTGCCATGCTAGCGTTACAGGTTCTTGTAAAGTGCCAGTGGCGCTATAAAAGTGATGCAGCAAAAAAGCGAAGAAAAAACCGCCGAGCAGACGTACCACTAATGTTGCACTTAAACGTACGCCTGCTTTTCTAGCGATGGCCGCTTCAATGGGTAACCCATGGGCTAACAGCATGAGTCCCGCTAAGACGGTAACTTGAGCAACGCTAAGGTCCTCCGGAGAGGCGAGATTGAAAAACACCACCATCCCAGCGTAGATATTGGTTGAGATGGTAGCGGCCCAAACGATCCCCATTTCACTAGGTAACCCGATAGCACCCATTAGAGGTGAGAGTAATTCTCCGAGGAGCGCAATACCGCCTATTTCCTCAAGGATTTTAATGACAATGATGATAGGGATCATCAACTTAAATAGCATGAGTGAGACGTCACGAATTTCTCTGTAAAGCTCAGTGAAAAACTGTTGGGCGCTTAATCTCACGTTATGTCCTTAGCAATCGGCTTTGCTGGATCATTGAGGTTTTCGATAGAAACATCAAGGTTGTCCTTTCTAATGCTTCCCCAAGTAAATAAGCCTAAGGCTAACCAGATAAGCATAAAGGTAATCATTGTGTTGTGGTCAAAGGGCTCGTCAAACATAAATACAGCAACTAAAAATTGCATTGTCGGATTAATGTACATCAGAAAACCAATGGTACTTAATGGTAGTTTTTTCGCCCCAGCAGCAAACGCCAGTAATGGTAGCGCCGTGACGACGCCCGACAGCATCAGTAATACCGTATCGTCGACCCCCTCAAAAATGAAATTGCCTGTATGGGTAAACCCCAGTTGGGCTACATAGAATATCGCGAATGGCAGCAATATGGACGTCTCGATGGCAAGGCCGGTTAAGGCGTCTGCTTTTTGCTGCTTACGAACGAGCCCGTAAAAGCCAAAAGAAAGCGCGAGAATTAATGAAATTACTGGTAGTTCGCCATGACTAAGCGCTTGCCAAGCCACCGCAGCAAAAGCGAGTAAGCACGCGGCTGATCGGTATCGGTTTAATCGTTCTTTTAAGAAAACTCGAGCCAGCATTACGCTGACTAATGGCGTCATAAAGTAGCCGAGGCTTGAGGCCAATATGTTGCCGTCAGCGACCGCCCAGATAAAAGCCAGCCAATTAATGGCAATCAATATCGAAGAGAGTAAGTAACTTTTAAGTACGCCCGGTTCTTTAAGCGCGCTTTGTAATTGGGGTAACCGTTTAAATATGATCAGTAACAAAGAAACAAAAACAAATGACCATAGAATCCGGTGAGTAATCACCTCGAAGGGTGACATATGGCTGAGCCACGAGAAAAATATGGGGAAGGTTCCCCAGAGTAAATAGGCCGTCAGTCCGTAAATGAGTCCGGATGTTTGTTGAGAAAAAGGCATAGGAAGTGCACTAGGTAGATGAGTACTGATTCTAATCCAGTTGTTCCCAACCTGCACCTTTTGACGGCACAAGTCGTGGTATATTTCTCGAATTAGAGACCTTGTGACAAGGCTTTATCCATAGAGTGCTGTAAGAGATCAAATGTCGATGGAAATTGTTTTTATTCTGGTTGAACCCCAGGTGCCTGAGAATATTGGCGCAGCAGCTCGGGCGTTAAAAACCATGGGGTTTTCCCAGCTACGCTTGGTTAATACATGCAACCATGAAGATCCTGCCGCTGGCTGGGTTGCACATGGCTCCCGCGAAATTCTGGAGGACGCCGTTGTTTACGCCTCAATTGTCGACGCTGTCGCCGATTGTCAGCTTGTGATTGGTACCTCAGCTAAATTGCGCTCTGGTTTTCGAGAGTTGCTGACACCTAAAGGGTTGAGTGAGCAGTTGCTAGCACAACAGGCTTTGCATGATCGGGTCGCCATTGTGTTTGGTCGGGAAGATCGAGGTTTGTCCAATGACGAGCTTGATGTTTGTCAGCAGATTTCATCCATACCGCTAGTGAATGCTTACCCCTCACTCAATTTAGGTCAAGCCGTAATGCTTTACGCTTACGAACTGTCGTCTGTTGAGGTTGAAGAAAAGCATCAAAAACCGGCGAAAAATGAAACCGAACAACAGGCAAAGATGATTCAACGGGTTGAACGAATTCTGGATCAATTGTCCTATCCTAAAGACAGCCCTTTAGCGCTTTGGGCGCAAGAAAAGCTCGCCAGAACAGACGCGGATAGCGTCCGATTTTTACACGCGCTCTGCGCGGCAATCGAACAACAAAGCCGGTAGCTATCGCGGAAGGCACTCTGTTCACGTTTTACCAAACATCACAAAACGGGCTTGACCTTAGACTATAGTCGAGGGTTTATACTGAGGTCATGAATGTGATTTTTTGATCGTTCGTTACGAATAACTTAGTGGGGTGAACGGTGTATCGGATTGGTGAATTAGCCAAATTATTTGATCTTCGCAATGACACGCTGCGGTTTTACGAAAAGCACGGGCTGTTAACGCCTTCGGCGCGAACTGATGCCGGTTATCGGCTTTACACAGAGCAGGATAAGCAGCAACTGTCGTTTATTTTACGGGCTAAATCCATTGGCTTTAGCTTGGCAGAAATCCATGAATTGCTTTCTATCGATATTGATAAAGCCAATAATGCTTGTGCTGATGTCAAGGGGTTGGTTGACGCCAAACTGGTTAATGTTCAGGACAAAATAGCGGAACTTCTGCAATTTCAACAGTGCTTGCAACGACTCTCAGTGGCTTGTTGCGGTGGCTCAGAAAGTGCTGAGCACTGTACGATTTTAGCTGCATTGGAATCAAATACTTCAAGCCTGTGCCCCGATGCGCCAGAACCTCAAACTCCAGCAGTCTCAAAGGAGTCTTAGCATGAATTTTGCCACGCATTTTGTAGAACTATTCCTTGCGTCCGCGCCTTGGTTGCTTTTAGGGCTTATTTTGGCGGGAATGCTAAAAATGTTCATCTCAATGGAATGGATGAACCAGCAGCTAGGTGGTCATGATTTGAAAACCACCATCAAAGCAGCGTTGATGGGCGCTCCTTTACCCTTGTGTTCGTGCGGGGTTATTCCTGCGGCTATAGGGCTGCGTCGATCGGGCGCTTCTAAAGCGGCAACCACTTCTTTCTTAGTGTCTACGCCAGAGACTGGTGTTGACTCTATATCGGTATCCTATGTGCTGTTAGGTCCTTTTATGGCGATTGTGCGACCGATTGCTGCAATCTGTAGTGCGGTTTTCGCAGGGCTTCTAGTGGGTAAAGAAGAGGCATTAGAAACGGGGCTGTCTAGCAATACCAAACAGCAAGACCGTTCGCACACCGTCGAGAAGGAAACTGCTGTGAAAAGCTGCTGTACTAATAAGAAAGAAACTCCTGTTACAAGCTGTTGCACTAAGAAAGAAGGCCCTGTCACAAGCTGCTGTAGTAAAAAGACAGTTGTTAATCAGAAGGCAGTCGTTGCCGAAAGTTGCTGTAGTAAAAAGCAAGCTAGTCGGAGTGAAGTTACTGAGCCTAGTTTTTATCAAAAAGTACTCTCTGGACTCCAATACGCGGGTACGAAACTTATAGATGACACTGTCATTTGGTTGTTAATAGGTTTGGGTTTTGCTGCAGCAGTGCAAGCTTATGTGCCGAATGAGTTTCTCTCTTCGTGGGGAACGGGTGTGTTAGCCATGCTGGTAATGGTTGTGGTCTCTGTACCAATGTACATTTGTGCGACTGCATCGACACCGATTGCGGCAGGTTTTCTTTTGGCGGGTGTAGCGCCGGGTGCCGTACTCGTTTTTATGATGGCGGGCCCTGCAACCAATATTGCTACCTTAGGTGTGGTTTATCGCGAGTTAGGTAGACGCGCTTTAGTGGCTTATTTGTCGGGAGTTTTGGGCGGTGCGATGTTCTTTGGATTTTTAGTTGATGCGCTGGTCGCTAAATTTGATATTCAGGTCATGCCGCAAGTCGGTGCGGGGCAGCAGGCAATGTTGCCAGACACGCTGGTCGTCGCAAGTGGCGTGTTGTTAGCGGTATTGATGTTAGTCTCCATGACCAAAAAAGTAAGTACGAGGGTTCACGCCTTGCAGGCTGCGTAAAATTCCGTGCTTTTATACGTGAGTTGTCGTTTTAATGAGCCAGTCGGTGAGTTGCTCCAAGGCTTCTCGTTCACTGGCGCCATTAGCGATAGCTTGCTGATAAATGCGCCGCTGTTGATCGGCGCTGGTGCCTTGCTCTAGGATCGTGAACATGTGGGCGACTTCTTTTTCACAGCCTAGTTCATCAGCCGCCTCATTCACCAGCTCTAACCACTCTTGGGCTAATGCGTTGAAATCCACAGTTTTATTACCGGAAAAATCGATCAAGCCTTCATCAATACCATAACGTTGCGCACGCCAGCGGTTTTCACGAATGAGCATGGGAGAGTATTGTCGCCAATTCTGGTTTTTGCCGCGTAAATTCACCAACATCTTCAATGTAGCCTGATACAGTGCGGCGATGCAGATAGCATCATCCAAGTGAGTACACACATCGGTAATTCGCATTTCTAAAGTGGGAAATCGTGCGGAAGGTCTGAGGTCCCACCACAGCATTGAAGCGTCACCAATCGAACCTACTTCAACTAATACATCAACGTGCTGTTGGTAGTCGGCGAAGCTTTTGAACGTCTCAGGCAGCCCAGTACGCGGCAATTCGTTAAAGACTGAGACACGATAGGACTTTAATCCGGTGTCATGCCCGCCCCAGAAGGGGGAGGACGTGCTGAGTGCGAGCAAGTGCGGAAGAAAATAGGTGACTTGATTCATCAACTCAATGCGTAGGTTTGGATCTGCGATGCCAATATGAACGTGCATACCACAAGTAACCAAGCGTCGAACGACTTCTTGTAGTTCCTCAGCCAATGTATCGTAGCGCTCACCAGGGGTATGTTGTTGTTTATCCCAGTAAGCGGTGGGGTGAGAGGACGCGGCGATGATGGCCAAGTCGAAATCGGCGACGGTTTGAGCCACCGCCATGCGTAAATCTGCAAGGTGGCTACGGGCTTCTTGTACGGTGTTGCAGACGGGGGTGCCGACTTCAATCTGCGCGCGAAGAAACTCGTGACTTACTTGTGTGCCCAGCGCTTTGGCGCAGCGTTGAAAAAGTGCCTCCGGTGGATTTGAAGCAAGCTCTCGGGTGGCTGGATCTACGAGCAAGTACTCTTCTTCAATACCTAAAGTGAAGTCAGGTGTATTTGTCATGACATAGGCCCTTCCTATTTACCCAAATCATAAAATTTTTGCTGGTGAATGCCCTTAATTGCCAATACACGATTGAGTCCATCAAATAAGTGTTTAACCCACCAATCGAAATCTTCTTCTGTTTGCAGCAAATCTTGGCGTAATTCAATCGCACAATTAGGGAAACCTCGGTGGTGACCATGGCGATCCATGGTGTACGCGAAGAGTTTGCCTGAGTAGGGTTCGTTATCACCGATAACAAGGTGGTCATGTTGGCGCAAGTGCTCCATCAACGGCATTGCCATGCGTGGATCTGCATTCCACAGAATGCCTGCATGCCACGGACGCATCTGTTGTTCTCCGTTCATTTGCTGTGTGAAGGAGTGTATAGAAAACACCAGCGGCGCAGCCTCGAGGCGATTTAAAGCGTCTAAGCGTTCGGAAATAGCGCGATGATACGGTTCGTGGAAGGTGTCGACCCTTGCTTGAATCAGAGAGTCGGTAAGGTTTTGGTTACCAGGGATGAGGTACTCATCACTCACTGCCGGGACTAAACTATTGCGCTGCGTTTTAGGATCGCGATTTACGTCAATTAAGAGCCGAGAGTAGTTGCATAAAACAGCGGGGCAGTCGAGTAAGTTGGCTAAACGCTCAGTAATAATTGCCGCGCCAGGGTCCCATGCTACATGATCATTAATGATGTCGTCATTGACCCCCAACTGGTTTAGGTGATCGGGGATATAGTTTGATGCATGATCGCAAACGAGCAGGACCGGTGTTGCGCTCGCAGGGTTGAGGATCCGAAAAGGAGAGGGATCTGTAGCCTGTAATAATGGTGGAAAGTTTACGTCAGTCATAACGTCCTCAGAAAACTGTCTTCACCTTAGCTTAGGGTAGGTTAGCTCGTGAATAAAGTTTTTTGAGGCGTTTGTCTGGATGACTGGTGGATTATTAAAAGGCTATTTTTTCTCGCGCGCAATTGCGCGATAAGCAATATCGGAGCGATAAAACATGCCTTTCCAGGTCACTTTTTTAGCCAGTTCATAGGCTTGTTGCTGTGCATCGGTCACTGATTCACCTAATGCCGTCGCGCAGAGCACACGGCCGCCATTAGTGGTTACTTTACCATCAATGAGTTTGGTGCCCGCATGAAACACCTTGCTATCGGTGTTGTTCTCTTCAGGTAGGGAGATCACATCGCCTTTGTTGTAGCTCGCAGGATAACCACCTGCAGCAAGGACAACGCCTACAGCAGGACGCGGATCCCAATCTGCACTGGTTGAGTCGAGCTTGCCGGCAATCGCGGCTTCACACAGGGAAACTAACGAACTTTGCAGGCGCATCATGATTGGTTGTGTTTCCGGGTCACCAAATCGGCAGTTGTATTCGATGACTTTCGGGGTGCCGTCTGAAGCGATCATCAAACCGGCGTAAAGAAAGCCCGTATAAGGGTTTCCTTCGGCAGCCATGCCCTCAACGGTAGGTATGATCACTTCATCCATAATACGTTGGTGGATAGCAGGGGTGACTACAGGAGCCGGTGAGTAAGCACCCATGCCGCCAGTATTTGGCCCCGTATCGCCATCGCCAACGCGCTTGTGGTCCTGACTGGTTGCCATGGCTAAAATATTTTTGCCATCAACCATGACGATAAAGCTGGCTTCTTCACCGTCTAAAAATTCTTCGATAACGACACGACAGCCCGCATCGCCAAAGGCATTACCTGAGAGCATGTCGGTAACTGCGTCTTCGGCTTCTTTGAGTGTCATCGCGACAATAACGCCCTTACCGGCAGCAAGGCCGTCCGCTTTAACGACGATAGGTGCGCCTTTTTTACGTAGGTAAGCTAAAGCGGGTTCAACTTCAGTAAAGTTTTGGTATTCCCCTGTGGGTATTTTTTGGCGTGCTAAAAAGTCTTTTGTGAAAGCTTTAGAGCCTTCTAATTGAGCTGCAGCTTTAGACGGTCCAAAAATGGCGAGGCCTTGCGCTTGAAAGTAATCGACAACGCCTTCAACCAACGGTGCTTCAGGGCCAACAATAGTGAGATCGATAGCTTCTGTTTTCGCGAAGTTAGCCAATGCAGGGATGTCTAACACATCAATATCAATATTGGATACTTTAGGCTCGGTTGCAGAACCGGCGTTTCCTGGTGCTACAAAGACGTTCTCTACACGAGGGTCTTTTGCTGCTTGCCACGCTAATGCATGCTCTCTGCCGCCGCTACCAATAACCAATACTTTCATCGTGCTAAAGCTCCTGTGGCTTTTGTTTGCTTACCGTATGCTGTCTAAACGTTAAATCACAGTATTAAGGATGACTGTTAGACGTCGTTTTAGTGACGGAAATGACGCATGCCAGTGAACACCATCGCGATGCCTGCTTCATTCGCCGCTTGGATGACTTCTTCGTCACGCATTGAGCCACCAGGCTGAATCACTGCTGTAATCCCCGCCGCTGCCGCCGCGTCGATGCCATCACGGAAGGGGAAAAATGCATCGGAGGCAAGCACCGCGCCGGCAACTTCTAAACCTTCATCTGCTGCTTTGATACCAGCAATTTTGGCACTGTAAACACGGCTCATTTGGCCTGCGCCAACGCCGATAGTTTGACCGTTTTTAGCGTAAACAATAGCGTTGGATTTAACAAACTTAGCGACGCGCCACGTAAAGAGTAAGTCCTTAAGTTCCTGCTCAGTAGGTTGGCGTTCCGTTACGACTGTGAGATCGTCTACGGTGACAGAGCCGCGGTCATTATCTTGTACTAATAAACCGCCATTAACGCGCTTGAAATCGTAGCTATGAGGACGCTCTTGGCTCCACTCACCGCAAGCAAGTAAGCGCACATTGGGTTTAGCACCAACAATGTCGATAGCTTCTTGAGTCACGGTTGGAGCAATGATTACTTCAACAAATTGACGTTCAATAATTGCAGCTGCGGTTGCAGCGTCCAGTTCACGATTGAACGCGATAATGCCGCCAAAAGCAGAGGTTGGATCTGTTTGGAACGCAAGGTCATAGGCTTCGATTGGTGATGATGCTACAGCGACACCACAAGGGTTAGCATGTTTGACGATGACACAGGCAGGCTCATTAAAAGCTTTAACGCATTCCAACGCAGCATCAGTATCGGCAACATTGTTGTAGGACAGCGCTTTGCCTTGTAGTTGTTTGGCGGTAGCTATACCTACATCAGCAGGGTTTGCTTCTACATAAAATGCCGCCGCTTGGTGTGGGTTTTCGCCATAGCGCATTTCTTGAACTTTGTTGTATTGCTTGTTGAACGTGCGTGGGAAACTTGCAGGCGCCTCATGGCTATTATCGACACGAGCCCCCAAATAATTGGCAATCATGCCGTCATAAGCTGCCGTGTGCTCAAATGCTTGTGTGGCTAAATCAAAACGAGTTGGATGCGACAGCGCGCCTTCATTCGTAGACATCTCTGCCAATAGTTTATCGTAATGGTTAGCGTTGACGACGATGGTCACAAATGCATGGTTTTTTGCTGCTGAGCGAACCATGGTAGGGCCGCCAATATCAATGTTTTCAATCGCTGTGGCGAGATCACAATCAGGGCGCGCTACAGTGGCTTCGAATGGGTATAAATTAACCACCACCATATCGATCGGATTAATGTCATGCTCTGACATCACAGCATCATCAGTGCCGCGGCGTCCTAGAATGCCGCCATGGATTTTCGGGTGCAGTGTTTTAACGCGACCATCCATCATTTCAGGAAAGCCTGTGTAGTCGGACACTTCGATGGCTTTAATACCATTCTCAGTAAGGAGCTTGTATGTGCCGCCGGTGGAAAGAATTTCCACGCCTTGCTGGGCAAGTCCAGTGGCAAATTCAATAATGCCTGTTTTATCAGAAACACTGATTAGAGCACGACGGATTTTGATCGGGTTTGAAGTATCGGTCATTTTTTTTAAGCTTCTGGTGAGTGGTAGAGCCAAACAGAGGGGCGCTTATAGCATGCCAAATTGTTTTAGTTTTTTACGCAATGTACCGCGGTTAAGACCTAAAGCTTCGGACGCTTTAGTTTGGTTGTCACCGGTAAGTTCCATGACAACTTTTAACAGTGGCGCTTCAACCTCATTGATGACGAGGTCATAAAGATTGGTTGGCTGTTGGCCGTCCAACTGTTCTAAATAATTGTTTAATGCGCGTTCTACACAGCATGCCAATGTTTGCTGTGGTTCTGCATCATTCGCAGCAGTATCAACGAGTTGACTGACGTTGCTGGAATTGTCTTGAAATTCATCGTGCTTGTTAAGGTTGGTTAGTCCCATTGTAATTAGGCCGCCTTGTGGTCAAAGTCATCACCAGCGAAAAATTGCTGGATTACTGCTAATTGTTGTTCGGATGTTTCTAATTGATTGAATAGCTTGCGGAATTTTTGTCTATCGGTGTTGATGCGCGATAGATTGTTTTTATCCGCCAGGTACCAGCCGACATGTTTACGGGCGATACGTACACCAAGATATTCATCATAGAACGCATAAAGTGCGTTCAAGTGTTCTACCAACCACTGGTGTATCTGTTGGTTGCTTGGCTCAGGTAAATGCTCACCTGTTGCCAGAAAATGATTAATTTCTTGGAATATCCAAGGTTTACCTTGTGCGGCTCTACCGATCATGACCGCGTCAGCCTTGGTGTAATCTAGTACTTCTCTGGCTTTTAGCGCAGAGGTGATATCACCATTTACAAAAACGGGGATAGTGAGCTGTTGCTTAACCGCCGCAATTGTATCGTATTCTGCCTCACCACGATAACCACAGGCGCGAGTTCTGCCGTGAATAGCCAGCGCTTGAATGCCAGCTTGTTCAGCCATTTTTGCAACAGTTAAGGCGTTGCGTTGGTCGATAGACCAGCCCGTTCGAATCTTTAAAGTGACAGGAATATCTACACTGCTGACCACTTGCGTCAAAATTGATTCGACGAGTTTTTCATCTTTTAACAGCGCTGAACCAGCGGCTTTGTTGCATACTTTTTTAGCCGGGCAGCCCATGTTGATATCAATGATTTCTGCACCCTGATCGGCATTGATCTGAGCCGCTTCACAAAGCATTTCTGGATCACCACCAGCAATCTGCACAATACGAGGAGCAATTTCTCCTTCATGGCGTAGACGGTTGCTAGATTTACGAGTATTCCACAACCGTTTGTCGGCAGTGACCATTTCTGAAACGGCCAGCCCCGCACCTAATTGTCGACAAAGTGTGCGAAAAGGTTGGTCTGTGACGCCAGCCATCGGTGCCAAAATCGCTTGCTTATCGATGTAATGGGTACCGATGTTAAACACAAAAAAACCTGTAATTCGGAAAGGCTATGGGTGAAAAAAGCCCCTAGGGTTAAACGGACGACAATCATACCTGTAGTCAGTTTTCCGTGAAAGTGGAAAAGCTATCATTTTTTTCACGTGACATTGATATTGATTAGGTAACAGACGGTTAGATATTGTTCAGTGATTGAACAAATTGTAAGCGGTAATTAGGTGCTTGTGCACCCGGCGCAATTACCTCTAATTGAACCTGAATGGGCTTGTTACTAGGCATTAATCGCTTGCCACTAAAGTCACCACCAAGGTACTCGCTAGGTTGGAAATTTCTCGCGGCTTTAGGATCGCCTTTTAAGTCGGTAAAGACTAATTGGATGGCGGGAAAAGGTTGAGAAAATGCGGCTTTGTTTTCCATTAATACATCAATGGCTAAGACGCCCAGATATTTGGGATGGTCGCGGACCACTAATTGATGATTGGTGATTTGGCTAATATCTTGGCGACTGTTTAAGCTGCAATCAATTAGCTTGCAGGCTTGAAAATAGAGTGGTGACAATAATGGCTGACGAGATAATTGATCTCGCTCGAACCAGAGGATTTGAGCAACTAGTAAACTGCAGCTGAGGAAAAAAAGGCTACCCCAGATGAATCGGCCTAATAATGGTTTTTTCATTTCCTCATGGCGGATTTGAATCGGAATTTCCGGAATAAAGCGTTTTTCTTGTGGAGGATGATTTGCTGTTGCTGTTGCTGTTGCTGTTTGCAAATGCTTGTCTGCTGAAAAAACATGCATGCATTCACCGCAACGAACAAGGCCTTGGGCTTTGTTCATCTGCGCCAGTGAAACCTTAAATTGGGTCGCACACTCTGGGCACTGTGTGATGTATTGTTTTTCCATTATGAAGCCATAACCACCGTCTGTTGTCAGCGCTTAATGCCTGTTAACCTGATCCACGAATCATCTGTGGCAACAGGGTCCAGATCGAACCATTGTTCATAGGTTGCTATTAGTGCTTCCGCTTGTTGCTCAAGTACGCCTGAAAGTACAATCTTACCCCCTGTTTTCACGAGCTTTTCTAATGTAGGAGCTAATTCAGTTAACGGCCCCGCTAGGATATTAGCCAGTAAAATATCAGCCTGGATCGCTGGCATTTCTTGAGGATAGCAAAGGCTGAGCTGTTTTTCGTTGATCTGGTTTCGTTCTGCATTACTTCTTGATGCTTGCAGTGCTTGGGGGTCGATATCTGTAGCAAGGGTTTCTTTTGCACCTAATAGCAGCGCTGCAATGCCTAGGATGCCAGAACCACAGCCATAATCGACGATGGTTTTTTGCTCACAATCCTGTTGGTCTAACCATTGTAGGCAGAGCGCGGTTGTTGGGTGAGTGCCTGTGCCAAATGCCAAGCCCGGGTCTAGCATCATATTGACGGCAGCAGGGTCAGGAACTGGTTTCCAGCTGGGGCAAACCCACAGCCTGGTGCCGAATTGAATAGGGTGGAAGTTATCCATCCATTCACGTTCCCAGTCTTTATCTTCCAGTATTTCGATACGGTAGTGAGGTAAAGGGGTGTTATGGCTTAAGGCGCAGTGGCCTGTTTTTAAGCCTAAAGCGAGCACTTCTTGGTCTGTTTCAGCTTCAAACAACCCGGTGAGTCGAGTCGAGCTCCAAAGCGGTGTCGTGCCAATCGGTGGCTCTAGTATGGCTTCGTCTTCGGCATCTTCGAACGTTACCGCGCAGCTGCCGAGCTCTAGTAACAGGTCTTCGTAGGCGTCCGCGTTATCGGGGTTGACGTTGATCTTAAGTTGAATCCAAGGCATAACAAACCTATTACTGTTGAGGCGTTAACGGCTAGTGTGTTGCAAGAGTGCAAGCCAAGTACGACAGCCTGAGTGTAAATGAACTGAGGTCTAAGGCATAAAAAAACCTCTTTGCTCGCACAAAGAGGTTTTAGTAGGAAGTTAAGCGCTTTACATGCCTAGCTTCTTTTCCAAGTAATGGATGTTCAAACCGCCGGCCATAAAGTTGGTGTCACGAACAAGCTCTTGTTGGAGAGGAATGTTAGTGTTAATGCCGCCAATTAATAATTCATCCAATGCAATACGCATTCGCGTCAACGCGCTTTCGCGGTCTTCACCGTGGGTGATTAGCTTAGCAATCAATGAATCATAGTAAGGAGGTACTTTATAGCCACCATATAAATGCGAGTCTACGCGAACGCCGAGGCCGCCTGGCGGGTGGTAATAAGTAACTTCACCAGGACAAGGCATAAACGTTTTAGCATCTTCTGCGTTAATTCGGCACTCAAAAGCATGCCCTTTGAGGACAACATCTTCTTGTTTGATCGTCAGAGGCATGCCGCTTGCGATCTTAAGCTGCTCTTTAACGATGTCGACACCGGTGACCATTTCAGTAACAGGGTGCTCAACCTGAACTCGGGTGTTCATTTCAATGAAGTAGTAGTTGCCATCTTCATAGAGAAACTCGAAAGTACCTGCGCCGCGGTAGCCAATTTCGATGCAGGCATCAACACAGCTTTTAAGCACTTTTTCGCGGGCGGCTTCGTCAAGGTAAGGTGCTGGAGCTTCTTCCAGGACTTTTTGGTGACGACGTTGTAATGAGCAATCACGGTCGTATAAGTGAATCGCATTACCTTGGCCGTCAGCTAACACTTGCACTTCGACGTGACGTGGGTTTTCTAAGAATTTCTCTAAGTAAACAGTATCATCACCGAAAGCGGCTTTAGCTTCGTTACGAGTGACGTGCATGGAGCTGATTAGCGAGCCTTCTGTGTGAACAACGCGCATACCACGTCCACCACCACCAGCGGCAGCTTTGATAATGACAGGGTAGCCAATTTGCTTTGCGATGCGCAGAGTACGTTCGTCATCGTCAGTGAGTGGTCCGTCAGAACCCGGTACCGTTGGGACGCCGGCAAGTTTCATCGCTGCGATTGCAGACACTTTATCGCCCATTAGACGAATAACACTGGCCGGAGGGCCTACGAAAACAAAACCACTGTTTTCAACTTGTTCGGCAAAATCAGCGTTTTCCGCAAGGAAACCGTAGCCAGGGTGAATACCCACAGAGTCAGTGACTTCGGCCGCGCTGATTAAGCTTGGAATATTAAGATAGCTTGCTGCAGACGAATTGGGGCCAATACATACGGCCTCGTCTGCTAAACGAACATGCATTAAATCCCTATCCACTTGTGAGTGCACAGCGACGGTTTTAATGCCAAGTTCTTTACAAGCACGAAGAATACGTAGAGCAATTTCACCGCGATTGGCGATGATGACTTTATCCAGCATAAGCGGAGAGGTCCTTATTCGCCTGGTGTTAAATGATGGTGACTAGCGGCTGGTCAAATTCAACCGGCTGGCCGTCTTCAACTAGAATCGCACCGATCGTGCCGGACTTGTCCGCTTCGATCTGGTTCATCATCTTCATCGCTTCGATAATACAAATTACGTCGCCCGCTTTAACTGCTTTCCCTTCCTCTACAAAAGAAGGTGAGCCTGGCGAAGGTGAACGATAGAAGGTTCCAACCATAGGGGAATCAACCGTGTGCCCATTGATAGTAGCAGCTTCAGGCTCTGCAGCAGGTGTTGGGTTTGCAGCAGGAACTGGTGCGGCTGGTGCTGCGACCATGGTTGGTGCTGGTGCTGCATAGGTTGGTGGAATAATATTGGATGATCGGCTGATGCGAACAGACTCTTCGCCTTCTTTGATCTCGATTTCGTTAATGTCAGATTCTTCTAATAATTCGATTAATTTTTTTACTTTGCGGATATCCATAGGACTCTCAAGACACCTGTTTATCAACGGAAATAGCGTGCAACGCTGGCCTGAGTTGAGAACCGTTGTTACCTGATTCTCGGCCTGTATGCACATGAGTTTTAATTGGTGGGTAGTTTGCCGGAAGACGGTAAAAGAGTCTACCGATATATCATTTTTTCGACGTTGGCGACCATTTCGCCGATTTTTAACATGAAATTATCACAACTTTAGATATGAGTGTTGTGAGTCTCTGGTTGTTTTGGCATTCTCTTGTCCAGTGCTTAAACGCCCAGTTAATACCGTTAACGGTTTGATGGCCAAGAAGGATTCAGATGATGAGGAAGTGGCGAGTCGTGTCTCAGGTAGCTAGCGTTGCTTGTTCGTTAGTGCTCGTTGGTTGTGCTGGAAACTCTGGGTCGTCTCATTCCGTTCGTGTTGTTGAGGCGTCATCGCAACAAGCTGCTAAACCTGCACCAGCTTCAATTGAACATTTGCAAATAATGAAAGTTATTCGGTTATTGGATGCTGCTGATGAAGCGATGAAGGCGAAGCGGTTAACGACGCCTGTGGGCGATAACGCGTGGGGCTATTACCGCGATGTACTGAATATCATGCCCACGAATGACGAGGCCCACCAGGGCTTGTCCACTATTGTGAGTCGCTATCTGGGCTGGGCTCAAACGGCACGTGAAAAAGGTGATTATGCGAGCGCTAAGCTCTATCTAGATCGTGCCCAGCAAGTTCTACCCAGGGATTCCCGTATCGTTGCGGCTAGGCAGCAATTGGACACGGCGCCGCGGCCTGCAACTGCTCGTACAACTGGGCCAGCGGCTGCTCAAATAGCTGGTAAAAATGCCATCAGCAGCCCCAGTGGCTCTCCAAAGAGCATACTTAGGTCGAAAGATGGCGTGTATAGATTGGATGCTTCCAGCCTGAAGAGCCGATCACCTGAAATGCAGGCTCAGCTGGCTCAAATTGCCGATGAGATCTATGCGCAAAATGCCAAAGTGCAGATCTTAGCGCCGAATGATCAGTTAGGGCGATGGATTTATTTGCAGCTCAATAACCGTCATGAAGATTTTCGTGTTCGAGCAAACATGAAAATCTCGCAAGATCCAAGAATTCAATTGATTAACTAATACCCAATAAAGAATGCCCGATAAAGTTTGTCTACTTAGTCTGGCATGAGGGGTTAATTGAGTATTGAGGGTTAGTTGCTCTGTAGTTCTTCAATGCTTTCTATGGCTTGCTGCTTACCTTCAAAATCTGCTGTGGATTTTAGGTATGTGTCAATAAGTGCGTAAATTTCAGCCCTATTGGTCACCATCAATGTTTCATTGTTCGGGCCTTCATGCTGAGATAGAAAAGACTGTTCATTAACATGCTTTTGATGACGGACGGTTGTTGCGGCTAGATTTTTGACCAATGCTTGATGAGCTTCATCTAGGCTTATTGGAGGCATAGAATCCAAGTGCCGAATTGCGGTTTGCATTTCTGCATAGGTGACCGAAGCAGCAGAGTCACTAATGGCTGACTTGTAGCCATAGATGTTGCCACTCACATAAGCGGCAACGATTAACGCGATGTATGCAAATAATTTCATGAGACACCTGTGATTGATAAACCAATAAAAAAACCGGCAATTGCCGGTTTTTTAGTCAATAAAGCCGTGCTTATTTAGCGTTGAATGCTTCAACAGATGCGGTAACAGCGGCGCGTGCAGCAGCGGCATCTGCCCAGCCTTCGATTTTAACCCATTTGCCTTTTTCGAGTGTTTTGTAGTTCTCGAAGAAGTGCTGGATTTGCTCAAGCAGTAACTCAGGAAGATCGGTTGCTTCTTTGACGTCATGATAAAGCGTAGACAGCTTGTCATGAGGGACGGCAACAAGCTTGGCGTCTTCCCCAGCCTCGTCAGACATGTTTAATACACCAATTGGGCGACAGCGAACAACCGCACCCGTCATGATTGGATAAGGTGCAACCACTAATACATCTAAAGGATCGCCGTCGTCAGCTAAGGTGTTGTTTACATAGCCATAGTTAGCTGGGTAAAACATAGGGGCTGACATGAAACGGTCTACAAAAATGGCATCAGAGTCTTTGTCAATTTCGTATTTGACCGGTGATGTGTTCGCCGGGATTTCAATAATAACGTTAATGTCACCAGGCAATTCTGTACCCGCAGGGACTCTTTCAAAGCTCATGGTTGGGCCTTCTTAATTAGGGTGGTCAATAAAAAAAGTGGGGGCATTATAAAGTCATCAACCGTCATTACCAACAGCAAAGACGGTTGATGGAGTATTATTCATGCATTAAGACTGTCTGAGGCGTGTGTGATAGGCCATTGCTTGGTCTACCTCTTCGCTTGAGCCAAGAAC
Organism: Motiliproteus sp.; assembly: GCA_048265065.1. Taxonomy (GTDB): domain Bacteria; phylum Pseudomonadota; class Gammaproteobacteria; order Pseudomonadales; family Balneatricaceae; genus Motiliproteus. The sequence continues at coordinate 19,306 of JBLXCH010000022.1, forward strand.
AACGGAGACGCGTTCGTGGATAGACTTTGGCTCCACATCCATGATGTTAATGGTTGTGTTTGTCGCTTTACCACCGGCCTGTTCGATCAAGAAGCTCATCGGATTGCCTTCGTACATGAGTCGTAACTTACCAGGCTTTTGCGGCTCGCGATTATCCCATGGATAAAGGAAAACTCCGCCGCGAGTGATGATGCGGTGAACTTCAGCAACCATGGAGGCAACCCAGCGCATATTGTAACGCTTGCCGCGAGGGCCTTCTTCGCCAAGTAGTAAGTCATCAATGTAAGCCTTAACAGGCATTTCCCAAAAGCGTTGGTTTGACATATTGATCGCAAATTCTTTCGTCGCTGTAGGGACTTTGACCTTTTCACGAGTCAGGTAGTACTCACCGGTACCTTCAAGGGTGAAAACATCAACCCCGTTGCCGACGGTTAGAACAGCTAAGCAGCTTGGACCATAGAGCACGTAACCTGCGGAGATTTGACGACTACCGGCCTGTAAAAAATCATCGTCAGTACAGGGCTGGTCGGATTCTGGTGCAGGCAAAATTGAGAAAATAGTGCCGACTGAAACATTGACATCAATGTTTGATGAGCCGTCTAGTGGGTCGAAGGTAACAAGGTATTTGCCCTTGTTGTTGCAGGGCACGCAGTGGTCTTCTTCCTCGGATGCTAATCCTTTCACCAGTGAGCAAGCTTTAAGGGCATCTTTGAGAATGTCGTTGGATATTACATCGAGTTTCTTTTGTACTTCTCCTTGTACATTTTCGTTTTCAGCAGAGCCTAAAATACCTGCTAGATCACCATCAAGGAGCTTTTCATTAATCTCCTTGCAGGCTGACATAATGGTTTCGAGCAGTTCGGCTAATTCTGGCGAGGTTTCTTGTTGCAAAAATTGATTCAGTTTGAGCATTGAGAAAGGGCGTCCTTGGGCTACGAATTCAGATAACGACAGATGATTGACAACGCTTACCACCGGGAAATGATACGTGATCAACACCGCTATTGCATGGACAAAGGCCGATATTTCTTAGCTTTTCTGATGTTGATCAGAAAATGGCCGTTTTCGGTACGTTTTTAGCTACCTAGTTCTTCGTTTGTTCGCCGCTTTCGTAAAAATATCCTGTTACTATTGTGCCTTTGTTTGGCGAGTAAACAGTATGCATCTTCATATTTTGGGTATTTGTGGGACCTTTATGGGTAGCTTGGCGATATTAGCCAAACAGCAAGGGTTTAAAGTCACGGGTTCCGACGCCAATGTTTACCCACCCATGAGCACCCAATTAGAAGAACAAGGTATTGAACTTATCAGTGGTTTTGATCCTGTTCAGCTTGACCCTGCGCCAGATTTGGTGGTGATTGGCAATGCGATGTCTCGTGGAAACCCCTGTGTTGAATATGTACTGAATAAGGGCTTAGCTTATACCTCTGGCCCTGAGTGGCTTTCCCGTTATGTGCTGAATGATAAATGGGTGCTGGCGGTGGCGGGTACGCACGGGAAAACCTCTACCAGCAGTTTGCTCGCGTGGATTCTTGAATATGCGGGTATGTCGCCCGGATTTTTAATTGGCGGTGTGCCGAAAAATTTTGGTATTTCAGCGCGTATCGGTCAGACACCTTTTTTTGTGGTTGAAGCGGACGAATATGACACTGCATTTTTCGACAAACGTTCTAAGTTTGTTCATTACCATCCACGCACCGCTATTCTGAATAATTTAGAATTTGATCATGCCGACATCTTTGCTGATTTAGCGGCAATTCAACGGCAGTTCCATCATTTAGTGAGGACTATTCCTTCTGAAGGCCAAATTATTTTGCCAGCAACTGATGGCAATATGGCTGAAATGATCGATCAAGGCTGTTGGACGCCAACGGTAAGCTTTGGCATGGAACAAGGAAACTGGCAGGCTGAGCTATTAATCGCTGACGGTAGCCAGTTTGTGGTTGTGGTTGATGGGGAGCGAATCGCTAAAGTGACATGGTCGCAGCAGGGGCAGCATTCTGTCATGAATGCATTGGCAGCAATGGCTGCTGCTCGTCATGTGGGTGTTTCTATTGAGCATGCCGCTGAAGCCTTGGCGTCTTTTGAAGGTGTGAAACGGCGCATGGACCTGATTGGTGAGGCTGCTGGCGTCGCGATTTATGATGATTTTGCTCACCATCCTACGGCGATAGAAACCACCCTTAAAGGACTTAGAGCCAAACACCCTAACTCTCCTATACTGGCTTTAATTGAGCCGCGCTCCAATACCATGCGAATGGGTGTTCATCAGCAGGCATTGGCTGCTTGCACCGCCACTGCTGATCAAGTCTATTGGTATCAACCAGCGGGGTTAGATTGGAACCTAGAAGCGGTGTGCGCTCAGTCACCATCACCGGCGAAGATTTTTTCTACAGTAGAACAAATGATTGCGGCCGCTGTGGAGTATGTGGAGCCCGGTACACAAGTGATTGTCATGAGTAACGGTAGTTTTGAAGGTATTCATGGCCGTTTGTTAAGCGCAGTTAAAGCTCAAGTTGATAAAAGCGAATAGTGATGAGCGCGGGTGGAAATGGTGATAAACGATGAACAGGCAGCGGATTAATTCATGATGAGTCAGCCTAAAAAAGTTACTGTTGCATTAACAGGTGCCTCGGGCGCGCAATATGGTTTGCGGTTGATCGAGTGTCTACTGGCAGCTGGCGTTGATGTTTATGTACTGATATCAAAGGCGGCTCAAGTAGTCGTCGCCACCGAAACGGATATCAAAATTCCCGGAGATAGCCAAAGCGCCGAAGCATTCTTTACGCAACATTTTGGTGTGCCAGAAGGGCGAGTCAGGGTGTTCGCGAAAGAACAATGGATGGCACCCGTTGCCTCGGGTTCTGGCTCACCTGTTGCTACGGTTGTTTGTCCATGCAGCACGGGCAGCCTTTCAGCGTTTGCTAATGGTGCCTCTGATAACTTAATTGAGCGTGCGGTGGATGTCGCCTTAAAAGAGCGGCGACAGTTAATTCTCGTCCCTCGAGAAGCGCCTTATTCAGAAATACATCTTGAAAATATGTTGAAGCTTACACGAATGGGTGCCGTGGTTATTCCTGCGAGTCCTGGCTTTTATCATCGTCCGCAAACGATTGATGACATGATCGATTTTGTGGTGGCGCGTATCCTTGATCAGCTAGGTATTGAGCAAGCGTTGCTGGCTCGTTGGGGGGAACGATAACTTCCATGGAGTGCCGTGCTGGTTGTGGTGCCTGTTGCATAGCGCCGTCAATCAGCTCGCCGATCCCTGGCATGCCTAATGGTAAGCCTGCTAATACGCGATGTATTCATCTTGGTGAGGATTATCGTTGTGGCATATTCGGCCTTCCTGAACGCCCAGCCGTTTGTGCGGCCTTTCAAGCGGAAGGGGAAAGCTGTGGTGAATCTAGAGATGAGGCATTACGAATACTGTTGGCGTGGGAAGAGTTTACTCGCTAGAGGCTTGATTTAGACTGGTTTGATTGTTTCGCATCATGACTACGTTTAATGGGCCACGGGCTGTTCGACTTCCTGTGTTGTGAGTATAGTCTTTTGCGGACTGATGTTGTTTTAAAAGACACCGTTTTAACATTGTGCTGTTTTGAAATCTTATTGTGTAAAAGTGAAATTAATGACTCGTATTCTTGCCTTTGATACCTCTTGTGAAGCTTGCTCTGTTGCGTTGTTAGCGGATGGGGCAGTTTATGTTGATCATCAACAGGTGCCGCGCCAGCACACAAAAAAACTACTCCCGATGATTGATGGTGTTCTACAGCAAGCCGGCTTGTCGATTACTGACCTCGACGCTATTGCGTTTGGTGTTGGCCCCGGGTCTTTTACTGGTTTGCGTATTACTGCTGGCGTTGCGCAAGGTTTGGGATTGGGCGCTAACAAACCGTTGATTCCTATTTCCACATTGGCAACATTAGCGGAACAAGCGTATCAACAATGGGGGATTGAACAGGTTTTTACCGGGCTTGATGCGCGCATGGGTGAACTTTACTGGGCTGCGTATCAACGCGACGGCAATGATTGGCGAACGCTCAGTGAAGAACAAGTGACAGCGCCAGCCTCGGTCACGGTTCCTGATATCGCCATGAGCGGTGATGAGTGGGCGGGTATTGGCCCTGCGTGGCAGTATCAAGATGACTTGCCTGAAGCGATTAAAAACCAGGTTTCGAAGGTTGAACCGCATACCGAACCTCAAGCAGAAGCCATGTTAGCTTTGGCTAAAAATGCTTTCGAGCAGGGTAGAACCATTAACGCGAGTGACGTTAACCCGACTTATTTACGTGACAATGTCGCTTGGAAAAAATCCACTCACCGTGAACAATAACTGAAACCAATGACAACTCTTTTTTAGCAAGGAACCGAATAATGGGTTTAGGGTTTATCGTCTTATTGGCATTAATTCAGGGACTTACTGAGTTTTTACCCATTTCCAGTTCTGCTCACTTAATCTTGCCTTCACATCTATTTGGCTGGGCAGATCAGGGCCTCGCTTTTGATGTGGCCGTACACGTTGGTACCTTGGTGGCAGTGGTTTGGTACTTTCGTAAGGATGTCTATTTGTTGATTTTTGGCTGGTTGCGCTCGGTGACCGGTGGCAGAAACAGTGTGCATAGTCGGCTCGGCTGGATGATTATTATCTCTACGATCCCTGCTTTAATCGCAGGGTTGTTACTGAACGATTTTATTGAACAGCACCTGCGATCGATTATCGTGATTGCGGCGACCACGATTTTGTTTGGTTTGCTATTGGGGTGGGCGGATTGGAAAAGAACAGAAACTCGGCGCATTCGACATATCGGCATTAAAGACGCAGCAGTGATCGGTTGTGCGCAGGCACTGGCGTTGATTCCAGGCACATCGCGTTCAGGCATTACCATTACCGCCGGGCTGATGTTAGGGCTGAGTCGTAAAACGGCCGCGCGGTTTTCTTTCTTTTTATCGATTCCCCTGATATTGGCCGCAGGTGGTTATAAGTGCATAGAGCTTATGCAATTAGCGGAACAGCCTGATTGGCTATCTCTCGGCATCGGCACTGCGCTGTCGGCATTGAGTGCTTACGTGTGTATTCATTTGTTCTTAAAGCTAATCAACCAAATCGGCATGTGGCCTTTTGTTATTTACCGTTTGCTATTAGGTGTCGCTCTGTTAACTATTGCTTGGCTTGTGCCGATCTGATGTGCAGCTAATGTCTGATGAGCTAGAATATTTTTTATATCAGGTGCTTTGGTATAAAATCTTTGAAACTAGGTTTTTGATGTTAAACGATAGAGCAGGCTGTTGATGAAAATTGGGTCTTTTCTTCCCATTCAAAGCAACCCAGGCAAGCCGCCTGGCCAGTCTGTTGTTGCTGATCGCTCGCCTGATTCTGCTACCGATACTAACTCGCCATCGCCCCAAACGCCCAGGTCGATCACACCCTATACTGAGTTTATCGCTGCCGCAGAAAGTACGACCTCTTCGGCGAGTGCTTTATTTAATCTTGATCGTGATTTACCGTTCAACAGTCAGCATGCGCTTTCTGCTTATGTTACCAATGAATCTTACCAAGCCTTCTCCACTGGTGAATTGGTAGGTGTTGATCTTTACGTATAAGGCTTGATGATAAACTCCTCGCTATCGTTGGCAGTCATGCCTGTATCTTCCTGTTTCTTCGCGCAAGCACAGGCACTCAGTCTTGAGCTGCAGTTGCCGTTGCTTGATTGCACTCCCGCTAGCGAAGTTGCCAGCCATGAATTGCTAATTACTGTTAGTGAGGATGGTATTGCATTGCAGCAGGCAGGACCAAAAGCGCCGGGTCCGGTACGTGTTGATTTTGTTGAGGGGCAGTCTGCGCATCGCAGAAAGTTTGGTGGCGGTGCCGGCCAACAAGTAGCCAAGGCTGTTGGTATTAAAACCGGTGTACGTCCTTATATCGCTGATGTCACTGCCGGGTTGGGGCGCGATGCGTTTGTCCTAGCATCGTTGGGTTGTGAGGTGATGATGGTTGAGCGTTCACCTATTATTGCTGCATTGCTGAGGGACGGCTTACGTCGGGGCGCAGAGCACCCGGAAGTCGCACCGATTGTCGCCAGGATGAGCCTTACTCATGCGGATGGTCGTGAGTGGCTGGCTGGCTTGCAAGGCCACGCGGATGCTCCAGAGGTCGTTTATGTTGATCCGATGTTTCCGCACACCGAGAAAACAGCACAAGTGAAAAAAGAAATGCGGGTTTTCCGTGATCTTATCGGTGGCGACCACGATGCTGCTGAACTTCTTGCTGCTGCACTCGCTACAGCAAAGAATAGGGTTGCAGTGAAGCGTCCGCGAAAAGCACCAGCCATTGAAGGGCAAGCCCCCGGTTTAGTGCTGGCCGGAAAGTCGGGCCGATACGATATCTACCCGTTAAAAGCCCTGACTAAAAAACCTAGCTAAAATTGGTTTATTTTCTTCCGTACAGGTCCCTCTAAGAGACGGTTTGCTTCTGATTGCTTAGTAGTGTGGAGGAGGTGGCTCATTGCCGTCACCGTGTAAGTCGGAAGGAATGCTTTTCAACTGTTGGTTCATGACTTTTACGATTGTCATTAAACGATCAATACTTTGCTGCTGCTCAACGACTACATCATTAAGTTGTTGCAAACTGTCCTCTTGAAAGGCAAGGCGTGTTTCAAGTTCGATAATACGCGTTTCGTGTTCACTCATGGCGGTGCCTAATTTGACGATGGTCTAAGCTTTATATAATAACCTATTGAATTAACGACAAGTAAGCGGTATATAGTGGCAGCGTTTTAGTCTATATTTGGACAGTTTTGTCCATACTCCTATCTGTCTATCGACAAAAACAGGTCAGTGTTGGTTCTGTATGGGTCTTGTGTGAGTGAACTCTGGAACGATCTCAGAGTATTTTTGTGTTAATCGTTATAAGAGAAATAAAATAATGAATGTAAAAAGTATTGTTGTAAGTGTCATTTTGAGTGCGGTATCCGCAGCAGTAGCGTCAATGGTGCTAGTTTCATCTGCTGAGCTACCTGTAGAAAATCGTATGACAGCGTTGGGCTTAGTATTCGTTTTGACGCTAGTTAGCTGTGTTATCGCGAGTGCTATCAGTGGTAATAGTGAAGGTGCGGTTGAAGCTGGTGTTGATTATGTCGATGAAGATGACGCCAACGATGATCGCGAAGGTGGTACAGTTAAGTGGTTCAATGTCACCAAAGGATTTGGTTTTATTACCCGTGACCAAGGCGATGATGTCTTCGTACATTTTCGCTCTATTCGTGGTTCGGGTCACCGCTCATTGAGCGAAGGTCAGCGAGTAAAATTCGAAGTTGTTACTAGCGACAAAGGCCTACAAGCAGAGGACGTATCAATCGTTCGTTAAGCTTTTGGCAGTGCGGCTGACCCGGTCGCACTGCTTCTCTTATCTTTTCTTACCGATTTTTAACACCTGCTTTATTCCTTCTTAGTAAGTCCTGCTGTCTCTCGTGTTTGGTCTGCTGCTCTTAATGGTTGCCCTTAGAGTTCCCGTTAGAAAGTCATTGTTTGGCTATACACCGCTTAGCTACTCGTTTACCGAGTAATACTTTCACTTAAGCACGCCAGTGTTTATGCTGTGTTTTCCTGTGTCTTGTTTTCTATTCTATGCCTCAAGGATGTTTGTCGTGTCTAATGTTGATTTTACTCAGTTAGAAAGTGTGCAGCTTTTAAAATGGGATGGAGTCGACATCCTGTTGATTAATCGCCCTGAGTGTAAGGCCAGTATTGCTCTTTTAGGCGGGCAACTGTTGAGCTTTGAACCCGAGGGTGAGCCACCTATTTTATGGCAAAATGCGAATGCCGATTTTTCTGGATCGACGGCTATTCGTGCCGGCATTCCTATTTGTTGGCCTTGGTTTAATGCACTGTCGATGAACCCGCCAGAGGTGCAAAAAACCTATGAGGAT
>JBLXCH010000022.1:27333-37879 GCA_048265065.1 Motiliproteus sp.
CCGGCATTCCTATTTGTTGGCCTTGGTTTAATGCACTGTCGATGAACCCGCCAGAGGTGCAAAAAACCTATGAGGATGTTGATAATCCCAGCCATGGAACGGTCCGTTCGGCACGGTGGTCCCTGTTATCAATTGAAGAATTAGAAGGTATTACTGAAGTTCGTCTGGGCACAGAGCTTAAAGAAAAGTCGCTGTTTCTAGAAGTGCGTTATCGACTCGGTAGTCGTTTGGAAATGGTGATGACAACGACAAATAAAGGTGATCATGGCGTTTCTTATTGTTACGCGTTGCACAGTTATTTTGCCATTAGCGATATCGCCAGTGTTGCTGTTGATGGTTTTGATGGTGCTGAGTATCTGGATATGATTGATGGCTGGAAACCCAAGCTGCAAGAAGGCTATATCACGGTGGAAGAAGAGGTGGATCGCCTTTACCCCGGCGGGGCTAAGGCTTTGAAATTGCTTGATGCCGGCTGGCAACGGCAGATTGAGATCCATAGTCCAGAATCAAACTCTACCGTGGTTTGGAATCCTTGGGTTGAGAAAGCCTCGCGAACATCACAAATGCTTGCTGAAGATTTCCGGCAATTTATTTGCATAGAAACAGCAAAAGTGGGTGATGACTTTGTTTCATTAGCCGCCGGTGAAAGCGAAACACTGACGCTAATGCTCAGTAGTAAATCGTTAACCTAATCCGTGTAGAAAACACTCACGGGCTGCTGCGCTTGTTGGATTAACTGCCCAATAGGTGGCGCTGTTGTCGGGTTTTCTAAAGCGTCTGTAAGTACGCTGAACTTACTTTGGCCGGTAATGTGTAACATGATATGAGCGCTTTTTAGTAGCCAACTTAAGGTCATGGTCATGCGTTCGTAAGGTGCGGTTTTTGGTGTTGTGGCGTGGCAAGGCTGGGGGTTGTCCGTCTTCATCACTTCGCCAAGTTCATCGCAGCATGGAAACAACGACGCAGTGTGGCCATCGCCACCCATGCCTAGAATTAATACGTCAACAGGGCCAAGAGCCGTGAGCTCTTTGGCTAAGGCGGGCTGTCCCGCTGCTGCGGTTGATGCATCATTTTTAAAGGGAAGGAAGGCTGCCTGGCTGGCGAGATTTTGCAGCAACACGTTTCGGACTAACTTCTCATTGCTGTCGTCTTCCGTGGTTGCCACCCAGCGTTCATCGGCCAAGGTCACCGTGATTTTATCCCATGGTAAAGGCTCTTGTGAGAGCGCAGCAAATAATGGTCGTGGTGTGTTTCCACCAGAAACCGCGATAGATGCAGAGCCTTTGCTGTTAACGGCTGCGATGAGCTTTTCACTAATTGAATTGATTAGTGATTGCTCTAATGCTGCGGGTGAATCGAACGTTTGCATGATGCAATTAGGCATTCCAACTCCGGTCGTCTTTTTCGATCAATAAGTCACTCTTTGATGGCCCCCACGAGCCTGCATGGTATTTCTTCGCGGTCACTCCTTTTTGCAAACAGGCATCGATCAATCCGTCACACCACTGCCATGATTCTTCGACTTCTTCGCGGTCAACAAATAACGACTGATCGCCATTAATGGCATCTAAAAAGAGCCGTTCATAAGCGTCGGGAATACGCCCCATGGAGCCACTGCTCCCCAAAAAGTCGAGGTTAAGGTTTTGTGTGGTTAAAGCCAAGCGGTCTTTCAATGTTTGCTTCTTCGAGAGCATCTGCATTTCTATACCTTCGTTGGGTTGAAGGCGAATCACCAGCTTGTTTGGCGCATCAATACTGTCTGAGAAAATATTATGAGGTAAGGCCTTATAGGTAATCACGATCTCAGTCACTTTTTGCGGTAGGCGTTTACCTGTGCGGAGATAGAAGGGAACACCTGCCCAGCGCCAATTATCGATGTGTGCCTTGATCGCAATAAATGTTTCGGTATCACTGCTGGTGTTGGCGCAGCCTTCCTCTTGCAAATAGCCGGGTACCGCACCGCCTGTGCTCCAGCCTTGGCTATACTGACCGCGGACCACGTGATCCTCGACGGTGTCTATAGTGATGGGGCGTAACGCCTTGAGTACCTTTACCTTTTCTTCGCGAATACTTTCAGCGGTTATGGAGTGCGGCGGTTCCATAGCCACTAGTGATAACAGCTGCATTAAGTGGTTTTGGACCATATCACGAAGCTGGCCGACGCCATCATAATAGCTCCAACGGTTTTCGATACCAACGGTTTCTGCAACCGTGATTTGAATATGGTCAACGCAGCTTTGGTCCCATTGTGCGTTAATAAAACGGTTGGCAAACCGGAGGACTAGTAGGTTTTGAACAGTTTCTTTACCTAGGTAGTGATCAATACGATAGATGTTTTCTTCATTGAAAAAGTGCGCGACGGTTTCATTGACGACCCGGCTACTTTCAAGATCCTCGCCAATGGGTTTTTCTAGTACCACACGCCGTTTTCCATCTAAGCAGCCAGAGAGTTTGAGGTTTTCACAAATCGTGGCGTACAAGCTAGGTGGTGTGGCGAGATAAAATAATGATAAACGCTTTGGATCGACCCATAGTGACAGTGCTTTGTAATCGTCCTGCTGATCAAACGTGAGCTGAATATAGGTCATGCGTTCAGTGAATGCTTCCCACACTTGGTCAGACCAATACTCCTTTGATACTTGTGGTTCGACGGTTTTCTTTAATGTTTGTGTAAACTCTTTCTTGCTGATTTCTGACCGCGCTAAGCAGGCAATTCGAATGCTGGGGTCGAGCAAGCCGCAATGATGTAAATGGTAAAGAGAAGGGAACAGTTTGCGTCCAGAAAGGTCACCTTTTGCTCCAAATAAAATGATATCGGTTTGCATGGTTGGTTACCTCATTAAACGGAATTAGGCTGGCCTAAAAGACTGGCGGCTTTCGCCAGTTCAGTAATCCCCTGCCAGTCACCGGCGGCCACTAATGAGCTAGGGCAGATCCAAGAACCGCCAACACTTAATACGGAAGGGAGCGCTAAGTAGTCACTGGCGTTGTTGATACCGATCCCACCTGTCGGGCAAAAACAAATATCGGCAAAGGGTCCAGCGAATGCTTTTAATACGGGAATGCCGCCGTTCGCTTCAGCAGGAAAGAATTTAAAGGTCTTAAGACCGGCTTCAATCCCTAGCATCATATCGCTGACACTGGCTATGCCCGGTAGTAAAGGAACACCTTTTTCCAACCCCGCCGCTAGCAATGTAGGCGTTAACCCAGGCGATACAATAAAATCAGCGCCTGCGTCTTTGGCATCTTGTAAATCAATAGGAGACAACACTGTGCCTGCGCCAACGCTGGCCTCAGGAAAGCGTTTTTTGACGGTCTCGATTGCTTTTAGGCCAACAGGTGTGCGCAAGGTGATTTCTAGCACAGGAATGCCGCCAGCGATTAATGCCTCCGCTAACGGAATGGCATCTTTTTCATTGTCGATAACAATTACCGGCACAACAGGCGTTCGAGCAAGTATGGATTTAACCGCAGCATCCATGATTATTCCTCTGTGGCAAAAGTGGATGTTTCAAACAAAATAGTCGCGCCCAGCTCTGAGTGGTTGACCAAGCGGCGAAAAGGCGCAAAGAGTTCCCGGCCTACTCCGTAGGAGGAGTCCACGGTGGTCTGTGCCGCCGCCCGATTGTTTAGCGTGATACTGTCGGCAAGGTTGGCTAATGTGCCGGCGACAGCATCAAGCTTGATAATGTCACCATCCTCCACGTAAGCAAGTGGTCCTTTGTCTTGGGCTTCGGGCCAGATTTGGATTGCCGCTGGTACTTTGCCAGAAGCCCCAGACATCCGTCCGTCAGTCACTAACGCCACCTTAAAGCCTTTATCTTGCAGTACGGCAAGGGGTGGCGTTAAACGGTGTAGCTCTGGCATGCCGTTAGCTTTGGGTCCTTGGAAGCGAACCACTACAACACAGTCTTTATCTAGCTCTCCTGCTTCAAATTTATCGATTAACGCCTGCTGGCTATCAACCACAACAGCAGGCGCTTCGATAATATAATGCTCTTGGGCAACCGCCGAAACTTTGATAATTCCTCGGCCAAGATTACCTTTTAGTATCTTTAACCCGCCTTCGTCAGCAAAGGGTTTGGAGACAGGGCGAACGACCTCAGTATCTAAGCTTTCAGTGACGCAGGGCTGCCAAGTTAATTGACCATTGTCGAATAGAGGCTCTTGGCGACTTTCGGCCATGTTTTTGCCCCACATGGTGGCGGCGTCACCATGGAAGAGACCGGCTTTAATTAATTCGGAGAACATCAGCCCCGTGCCGCCAGCAGCATGAAAATGGTTGATGTCCGCTTGGCCGTTCGGATAGATTCTCGTGAGTAACGGAACGACGTTAGATAGCTGATCAAAATCATCCCAGTTGATGATAATGCCTGCGGCGCGAGCGATAGTGACCCAATGCATGCTGTGGTTGGTCGATCCGCCGGAGGCTAATAAAGCGATCATCGCATTGACAATGCAGCGCTCATCTACAACTTCGGCCATTGAGCGGTAATCATGGCTTTGTGGGGTGATCTTGGTGATGTGTCGAGCGGCTTCTTCTGTGAGCGCCTGCCGCAATGGCGTCCCGGGATTAACAAAGGAGGAGCCAGGCAGCTGTAGCCCCATCGCTTCTAATAACATCTGGTTGCTATTGGCTGTGCCGTAGAAGGTGCAAGTTCCCGCGCTGTGGTAAGAGTCTGACTCTGCTTTTAGTAGCGTGTCTCGGTCGACTTTTTTCTCGGCATAAAGTTGGCGAATACGTTGTTTTTCTTTGTTGGGTAAACCGCTAGGCATAGGGCCCGCAGGAACAAAGAGTGTTGGCAGGTGGCCAAATCGTAACGCTCCTATCAGCAAACCAGGCACAATCTTATCGCAGATGCCCAGACATAAAATTCCATCAAACATTTGATGAGATAAACCAATAGCAGTGGATTGGGCAATATGATCGCGGCTGAACAGGCTAAGCTCCATACCTGCTTGGCCCTGAGTGACGCCGTCACACATCGCCGGTACGCCACCAGCGACTTGGGCTGTGCAAGCCATTTCTCTGACAGCCGACTTGATGATGTCAGGATAAGTGGCGTAAGGCTGGTGTGCTGAGAGCATGTCATTGTATGCGGTCACAATGGCAATATTGGATGATTGTTGTAAACGGATACTGTCTTTGTCGTCGCTATCACAGGCAGCAAAACCATGGGCTAAGTTGCCACAACTTAAATGAGTTCGTGTTGGTTGTTGGCTGCGGTTTTCGTCTATTTGTGAAAGGTACGCTTCTCGGTAAGGCTTGCTACGCTCAACGATACGTTGGGTAACTGCCGCGACGGTGCTATTGAGTTCATAAGCTGATGACAACATTGCCTCCTAGTGCTGAAGAACTTGTGATCGCAGATTAAGCAGATGGACTCTGCCTAACGCAATGAGTTAACACGGTGAGTTAATCTTATAACGTTATGCAATTTCTAACCCAGAGTGTCGCTAGAGCGTAAATAGCGCTAACAAAAAGTGGGTTATAGCTTCAGGCTAGCGTTTTTCTGTTGCGTAGTGAAGACAGCTTAGTGAATTGATTGTATTTAATGGGTTGTTTTGGCGCATTGTTTTAGTGCGAAGCGGGTGTCAGGCTCGCGCTCATCCCTAAAATGAAGCGGCGAATAAAAAAAGAATACAGCGATAGCAAACCTGTATTTCTCTTAGTTTTTAATGCCTTGAAGTTTCATAGGTAAAAAAATGCCGAGATGCGGTTAGGCACGTCTCGGCAAGGGGATTACTGTTGGCGGGTGATGCTTAAGCAATCCATCGGGTTACTGCGTAGATCGGGTTACTTAGTAGATAACCATTGATCTAACTGGTACAGATCTTCAGGGCTCAATGTACCTAGTGACTGCTTAAAATCCACTTGGTTCAATATGTGGTCATAACGAGCGACCTGATAATCGCGAATCGCGCTGTAGAGGCTTTGTTCCGCATCGAGAACATCAACAATGTTACGTGTGCCGACTTGATAACCCGCTTCGATTGCTTCAAGTGCTTTTTCTGCTGAAGCGATGCTTTGCTTTCTGGCAGCCACCGTGTCGACATCGGTTGATAGATCACGGAAGAGTGAGCGGGTGTTCAGCACAACTTCACGGCGGGTGTCTTCTTGGTTCTGTAACGAAGCATCCCAGCGGTTGTAAGACTCACGAATTTTAGAGCTGGTGCTACCGCCGGCAAATAACGGCACATTTAAGCTAAGACCAACGTAACTAGTGTCACGGTCATTAACAGAGGCTGAGTCAGTGTTGCCGTAGCTGGCAACAAAATCCAGCGTAGGGTAGTGGCCAGCCTCACTGGACTTGCGCGTTTGCAGTGCGGAGTCAGCGTCATAACGCGCCAGCTGTAGTGATAGATTGTTTTCTAAGGCTTTATCAATCCATGGTTTGTAGCTGGCAGGCGCTAACGCTTTAATAGGGTAGTTTTCATCCAAGGGTTGTATGTCTTCCCATGCCGCCTCACCGGTCAACCGGTCTAACGCTTCATAACTTTTATCAAGATCGCCTAAAGCTTCGATGCGGCTTACCCGAGATAAATCGTAGCTTGCTTTGGCTTCTTCGACATCCGTAGTGGCAATTAGGCCGACTTCAAATTGAGCTTCCACTTGCTCAAGACGACGTTTTACAGCGGCCTCTTCTGCAACGGTGGTTTCATACACCGCTTTGGCTTGAAGCACAGCAAAATAAGCACTAATTGTCCGGCGGATTAAGTCTTGTTGAGCTTGGCTTAAAGTGACTTTGGCGCGCTCTGAAGTGATCTTGCCTGATTGATAGCTGAACCAGTTTTCCGCACGAAATACGGGTTGGTTTAACTCAATGCTCCAGCTGTTGCTGTTACCCTCGCTAGTGCTGCTGTTTGGGCTGGTGTTGGTGTAGCCCGTTTCAGCACTGAAGTTAACAGTAGGCAAAATATTGGCTTTGCCCTGAATGGCGGCTTCTGCATCCGCGCGGCTGATAAACATCGCTGCCTTGAGCTGAGGATCACTCTTCAGCGCTTGCTCGTATATTGCAGCGAGGTCATTGGCGCTCGCAGGGGTTAAGTAGCTGATGCCTGACACGAGTGCCGCAGTGGCAATAATGACGTGTTTCAATCTTCGCTCCTCCAATGGGAATTCTGCGCTGAACAACGTAGAGCTAAATCTGGTGGAAACAGTATCCAAGTATGATAACCGGAACATAATGACCGTTAATAGCTATAGGAATAGCTAACAGAAATAGCTGATGAAAAATAAGGATCAGGTTATGACTGCGTATCTTACGTTAAATTCCCTATTGTGGGCTTTTTTTATCAATTAATACCAATTAAAGGAAATAGCCTGCAGATCGCTTCAGCTTTTTAAGCGATTAGGGGGGCGTTTAATAGGTCAACCTGGTGAATTACTTTCAAATTAACGTCTTGTCGAGGACGTGAGAGTACAAAATGGTATTTTTTTGACGTTTTTAAACTGGAAACTATTGCTCAAGTGTGTGTTATGAAAAAGCGTGTTGAATAATTGACGCTTGTGACTGGGTTTTTATACTAAATAGTTATTTATTGGTTGCTTTTATATAACTGTTTTGCTGGATGGTTAGCGACCACTAACCTTTTTGATGACGCTATGTGGCAATTCTTCATGAGTTTGAAAAGAAAGTTGTCAAAAATAAGTCGAATTAGTCGATAAATTGGCTTACAGAATCCTTTCACTAGATATTGTGCCTATTGGGGTCCAGTGCATACAATATCTAGCAAATGAGGAGTGACGAACCCACGTGGTTTTTCACAATTTGCTTGGAATTCAGCAACATAAGGCCGGTGAACATGACTGCTACGCTCAAAGTGGTTAATCAAAAAGAAAAAGAAATCGCGCATCAAGACGCATCTCTCGATATTTGGGACTCAAAATATCGTCTCAAGTCCAAATCAGGTGAATTACTTGATCAAGATATGGACGCCACTTTTCAGCGTGTTGCAAAAGCGTTGGCAGAAGTAGAAACCACCAAGAAAAAGCAGGAAGAATGGCACGAAAAGTTTCTTTGGGCACTACGCCGTGGTGCCGTTCCTGCGGGCCGGGTCATGTCGAACGCTGGTGCGCAAGAGCACAAGCCAGCAACATCGACGATTAACTGTACGGTTTCTGGCACAATCTTCGATTCCATGGATGACATCCTCGGCAAAAACCTTGAAGCGGGCCTAACCCTTAAAGCTGGTTGTGGTATTGGTTACGAGTTCTCTACTTTACGACCTAAAAATGCGTATGTGTCTGGTGCGGGTGCTTATACCTCTGGCCCATTATCGTTCATGGATATCTTCGACAAGATGTGTTTCACCGTGTCCTCTGCAGGTGGCCGTCGTGGTGCACAGATGGCGACCTTTGATATTGGCCATCCTGATGTACTCGATTTTATCCGCGCTAAACGTGAAGACGGTCGTCTTCGTCAGTTCAACCTTTCTTTATTAATTACCGACGAATTTGTTGAAGCGGTAAAAGCCGACGCGGATTGGAAACTGGCTTTCCCGTTGACCGAAAAAGAAGTTGCTCGTGACGGTATTGACCTCACTAATACGGAAGAAGTGATCTGGCGTGACTGGCCAACACACGAAGGCTATGTTGTTAATGATGAAGGCTTAGTGGCCTGCAAAATCATGAAAACGATTAAAGCGCAGCGTTTGTGGAATGCCATCATGACATCCACGTATGATTTTGCTGAGCCTGGTTTCATCCTTATCGATAAAGTGAACGAGCAGAATAATAACTGGTTCTGTGAGAATATCCGCGCAACCAACCCTTGTGGTGAGCAGCCGTTACCTCCTTATGGTAGCTGCTTATTAGGATCGGTTAACCTAACGCGCTTCGTATTAGACCCGTTCACTGAAAACGCCCGTTTCGATTGGGAAGGTTTCCGTGAAACAGTCGCTATTTTCTCTCGCATGCTAGATAACGTTGTTGAAATTAACGGTTTGCCGCTTGAGCAACAACGCAATGAAATCATCAGCAAGCGCCGCCACGGTATGGGTTATCTTGGTTTAGGTTCAACCGTCACCATGATGCGCATGCAATACGGTGATGACGCTTCTGTCGCGTTCACCGATAAGGTCACCAAAGAGCTGGCCTTGACTGGCTGGCAGACAGGCCTAGAACTCGCTAAAGAAAAAGGCGCAGCGCCAATCATGGATAAAGATTTCACGGTAACCGGTGAAATGTTGCGTAAGCGTCCGGAAATGGCAGAAGACGGGATTAAAGTCGGCGACGTAGTGAAAGGTAAAATCCTGCACGCTAAATACAGTCGTTATATGCAGAAAATTGCTGAAGAAGCTCCTGAGTTAATCGAAGAGCTTGCCGAACACGGTTGTCGTTACACTCACCACAGCTCGATTGCGCCAACAGGCACCATCTCATTGTCGGTGGGTAACAATGCGAGTAACGGTATCGAGCCAAGCTTCGCTCACCACTATGCCCGTAACGTCATTCGTGAAGGCAAAAAATCGAAAGAAAAAGTCGATGTCTTCTCTTACGAATTGTTGGCGTACCGTGAACTAGTTAACCCTAGCGCGATGCCTTACACCGACGTTGAAGAAGAAAAACTGCCTGAATACTTCATCACGGCAGAAGATATTTCACCGAAGCAACACGTTGATATACAAGCCGCGTCGCAAAAGTGGATCGACTCATCAATCTCGAAAACGGCCAACGTCCCAACCGACTATCCGTATGATGACTTTAAAGACATCTATCTCTATGCCTACGATCAAGGTCTGAAGGGATGCACCACCTTCCGTTTCAACCCAGAAGCGTTCCAAGGCGTATTGGTTAAAGAGCAAGACTTAGAAAACACCACCTACCAGTTCACCTTAGAAGACGGCTCCGTGGTTGAGCTAAAAGGAAATGAACAGGTTGAATACGATGGTGAAACACACACCGCAGCCAACCTTTTCGACGCCTTGAAAGAAGGCTACTACGGTAAATTCTAAGCGGAACTAATAGGACAAAGAACATGGTCGCAAAAATCGAAAAAGCCATTGTAGGTTATAGAGTTGTCTCCGCTGAAGACAAAGCCAAACAAGAGGCCGAGAAAGCAGAATCAACCCTTAATGAGTTAGAAAAGGTTCACGAAAATCTGAGCCGCCCTGAGTTCTTGATGGGTTCTACTTATAAAGTAAAACCACCGATGTCAGAGCACGCGCTCTACATCACCATCAACGATATCTTGCTCAACCAAGGTACCGAGCACGAACAGCGCTATCCGTATGAGATTTTCATCAACTCAAAAAACATGGATCACTTCCAATGGGTTGTTGCACTGACCCGCTTAATCTCAGCGGTTTTTCGTAAAGGTGGTGACGCAACCTTTATGGTCGAAGAGCTAAAAGCCGTATTTGATCCAAAAGGTGGTTACTTTAAGCGTGGTGGTAAGTTCATGCCTTCATTGGTGGCAGAAATTGGTGAAGCCATTGAATCTCATATGAAGATGATCGGCTTGATCGAGCAAGATGGCCCAGACGAGCATCAGCTAAAGCTTATCGCCGAAAAACGCGCTGAATACGAAGCCCGCAACGAGCC
>JBLXCH010000023.1:0-30353 GCA_048265065.1 Motiliproteus sp.
AGTCGTGAGGGATAACATTTTTATAATTTATTATGGCTGCGTCGAATAGCGATGATTTGTCGTTTCACTAAGTAGTGGCATAGGGCTCTGAATCCATGCGGTGGAATGTTAAGGCTACACCGGTAAACGCCGTATTTGATTTCAATGATCGCAAGCGAAACGTCGATCGGATTATGTGGGTAGTCTGGCAGTGATAATACGCAACAAGCATCAGTAAGTTTTACTGGTTTAATGCTGTCGTTTGCAATCGTTGAAAAGGCGATACCTGTTGAAGAAATATTAATTACATTCATTTTTTTGTTGTCGACCAACAACTCGAGATCGCCGAAAAGGGGTTGAACCCTGTGGGCTTCTCGGCGGTTTCGCTCCAAAAACTTAATGGAAGCTTTCGCTGTTTTGTTGCTCGAGAACAAACTCAATTCTCCGGTTTTTGCTGCGCCCTTCAACGGAGTCATTACTTTCAAGTGGTAATGAGTCGCCGTAACCTGTAGCGGTGAAGCGTCTAGGGTTTAGCCCGTTGTTAATGAAATACCTTAAAACAGTGGTCGCTCTGACGGCTGAGAGCTCCCAGTTAGATTCAAACTCAGGTGTTGAAATCGGGATGTTATCAGTGTGGCCTTTGATGTTCACTGAATAGCTCGCATACTCCCTGAATAAAGACGATAAGGTTTCAAGCACAGGGTCTCCTTCATCGTTGAGATAAGCTGAACCTGAGTCAAACATGAGTCCACCCTGAACCTGAATTGAAACGATACCATCTTTGGGTAGGCTGACCTCGACGATCCTATTTAGCTCTTTTTCATAAAGTTGGCTTCTCAACGTGTTAGCCAATTGATCCCAGTCTTTGCCTTTGTTGCCGATTGACGGTTGTGAGGTTAGCTCTAGAGGCGCTTCGTTGGCTTGGTCCAAGCTGGGGTTGGCTTCATTGCTATTGGTTGCCTGACTCCCTTTATCCATGTTGGATTGGGTTGATTGACGGTCTTCTGGGAACTGGTCCATATTAGGAATGAGTCGGGTGCCAGGGCTGTCGAATGCAGAGATCACCGATTGACCCGAAAGGGAGGCTTGAATTGACGCAATAGCCCGTTGGAAGTGCTCGGTCTTTACGGATGACATTGAGAACATCAAGATAAAAAAGACTAATAACAAGGTCATTAAGTCAGCAAAGGTTGCCATCCAGCCGCCTGAATCGTCGGTATTATCTTGAAAGTCAGACATCTTCATTATGTTATGCCTTCGTGCCCGTAGACGCGGTTAGTGGTTCGCGTTTCGCTCTGGGGATATAGGATGACAGTCGTTCATAGACGTTAGCGTAGTGGTCATTAGATAAAATGCTCAGCGCGCCTTCGCGAATGATTTCCATATTGGCAACTTCACGTAAAGTCCGCGATTTTAGTTTTCCCGCGATAGGCAAAAAAAGCATCGAGGAAAGTAGCGACCCATAAAACGTGGTTAATAGCGCAACGGCCATGGCCGGACCGATAGCCGCAGGGTCGTCAAGCACACTGAGCATTTGGATCAAGCCGATGAGTGTACCCAGCATGCCAAAAGAAGGGGCATAAACGGCCATCTTTTTAAACACATCCTGAACACGGTAATGTCTTGCGAGTAGTGAGTCGATTTCTGTTTGCAATGTTTTTTCGATGATGTATTCCGGTGCAGCGTCGCTAATGAGGCTGCATGCACGTCGTAATACATGAGAGTCGGTTTCCACTTTGGACAGAGCAAGCAAACCGTTACGGTGGCTAATTTTGCTGAGAGCGATCATTTGGTTAATCATCGCTTTGGGTTCGGTGTCATCGTGGGTAAAGACGATCCAGGCTGCACGAAAAGCAGCTAATACGTCGTGGATTCGAAAGGTTAATAAAGTGGCTGCGATGGTGCCGCCGACAACAATCATCATTCCCGGTACATTAACAAAAACATCACTGCTGCCTCCTAAAAGTATGGCAACTATAATGAGAGCTATACCGCCGAGAAAGCCGAGCGATGATGCAAAGTCCATATCAATACCTGCTACAAACTGAGAAAACGAGTCAGAAGTTGGAAGTTCCATTCAGTGAGATTGGATTCTAATTGCATCGTAGAAAATTGCGTTGATGCAAGTCATTCTCATGTTTTTAAAATAAGTATTCATTTTAAATCAATTGGTTAACGTGGTTTTTTTTGAAATTTAGGTTGAGTGAGGGGGAAGCGCTTAGATTTAGATTATAAGAATCTTTCAGATGAAATCCTTATAATTCATAGGGTAATGACTGATATGCTCGTTCAGCACAGCGCGTTTCCCAAGTAACAGTACACTTCCCTAGTAACAGTACAGTTCTCAAGAAACAGTACACTTCCTTATGTTGCGGCTTATGCTAGATTGATAGGTTCGCGAACTATTCGTGTTGATCGTTATACAACGTGGGTCTTCACACGTTATGCTCACGGCTTTTGCAACATTATCGAAAATATCGAAAATATCGAAAATATCGAAGAGATCATATTTATGAGTCAGTCACGTTCCACACCAACTTCAGGGTCTGCCACGTTTTATTGGCATGATTACGAGACCTTTGGTGCGGATCCTTCTCGTGACCGCCCCGTGCAGTTTGCTGGAGTGAGAACGGACATGGACTTTAATATCGTCGGTGAACCTTTGATGGTTTATTGTCGTCCTGCCGATGACTTTTTGCCTCACCCTGATGCGTGTTTAGTGACCGGCATTGATCCTCAGCTGGCGTTGCGAGAAGGCGTTACTGAGGCGGAATTCGCACAGCAAATACAGGCAGAACTTTCACAGCCTGGCACATGTAGCGTTGGCTACAATAGTTTGCGGTTTGATGACGAAGTTAGCCGATACTTGTTCTATCGCAACTTCCACGATCCTTATGCGCGAGAGTGGCAAAACGGCAATAGCCGATGGGATTTGATCGATGTGTTAAGAATGGCGCGATCATTACGTCCTGAAGGTATCGAGTGGCCTGTTTCAGAGGACGGTTATCCAAGTCTACGCTTGGAGGACTTAAGTGCCGCCAATGGCCTTGCTCACGAGAATGCTCACGATGCTTTATCTGATGTGTATGCCACCATTGCGATGGCTAAGCTCTTAAAGACTGTTCAGCCAAAACTATATGATTACGCGCTAAAATTAAGGGACAAGCGATTTGTACAAACACTGCTGGATACGCAGTCACATAAACCGGTATTGCATGTATCTTCACGTTACCCGGTTGAATCCGGTAATGCAGCTGTTGTGGCACCGCTGGCTTATCACCCAATCAATAAAAATGCGGTCATCGTGTACGACCTGCGCGTTGACCCAACGCCAATGCTCAATGCGTCAGCCGATGAGATACGTTCTAAACTCTATACAAGAACAGAAGACTTAGCCGAAGGCGAGGAGCGAATTCCACTCAAGCTGGTGCATATTAATCGTTGCCCTATGTTGGCGCCGGCGACAATGCTAAGTCCTGAAGAGGCTAAACGATTGCAGATATCAGGAGATGACTGCAGAACCCATCTGGCTATGCTTCGAGGTTCTCAAGGATTACAAAAAACACTTGCTGATGTTTATTCGGTGTCTGGCTTTGAGGAGTCTGCTGATCCTGACTTAATGCTTTATGGGGGTGGTTTTTTCTCGAACCATGACCGTCAATTGATGGATGAAATCAAACAAACGCCCGCTGCTGCATTAGCGGAGCTTCAACCGCCGTTTCAAGATGGTCGCTTGGAAGAAATGTTATTCCGATATCGCGCCAGAAATTGGCCTGATTCTCTAAACGAGGATGAGCATCAACGTTGGGAATCCTTCAGGGCTGAACGACTGCTTAAAGGCGACTCAGGTCATTTAAATTATGATCAATTTTATAAAAGGCTCAACGAATTGGCGACTGAGGCCGATAACCCTTCAAACACACTAACCTTGTTGCAAGATTTGGCCACCTACGCTGAGTCAATCTATCCAACAGAGCTTTAAGGGCGTTAATTTAGTAGCGCGCCTATTGGCTTTTTATTGGCGTGAAATGATAACGGCATGAAATCACAGTTTTCTGGCAAGAAAAAACTCCTCTCCATTTTGGTGCTAAGTTTAGCCCAAGGGGTTCTTGCGGCTGATGAAGAAACTGACTTAGGCATTCCTTATGAGGTTGTATTGCCGGACTCGATTATTCAGGATGCTTTTCCGGATGAAGAGTTTGGTGATATTTACACTCAGGTTAAAGCAGACCGTGTGGCTGGCGCTGACGTCGATGAAGCGCTTTATCCTGTTACTAAGCCAGACCAGTATTCAGGAGGAACCTCAGACCCTGAAACCGTTTATCGGGAGATGGGGGAAAACCTGGACACGGAAATGATGGTCGTTACGGAACCAGGTAAAGACCCTGAGAAAATGTTGCCAGAGCCAACAGTCGTCGCTTTTGACGGTTATTCGGGCCGCGAGGTAACCATTACCTTTGCTAGCCAAATTAACCTGCCTAGCATTTCTACGGAAGAGCGAATCTTTCTTTTGATTAACCAGCCCGCTGCTATCGATCGAGAACGTCGTCGTCTTGAAAAACAACAGCAACGGAGTGAGAGAGTAGAAAGTCAACGTAAGCGGGCACGTGTTAGCGTGCCGTCCTCATCGCCCGTTGAAGTCATCAACGCCAACTAGTTGGCTAACATCTCGTCTTTTTCCGATTTTTTAGGTAGCGCTTTAATAATTAGTTGGTTTTGTTTGAGCGATGTGAGAGCTGTTTTCAAATCTTCAACTGTCGTTCTGCGTATCGCTTTTGCTAACCACTCCTTCGAATTGAAGAATACATAACCACGGTCTAATTCCTGCCAGTAACGATTGGTTCGATTGTCCAGCGTCGTGTCCCGCTGCAGTAGTACCGAGAGTAAACTGGATTTGTAGCGCTCTAATTGAGCGTTTGTCAGCTGGGTGCTGGCGGCTATTTGGTCGTCAATGAAACGCTGGGTGCGAGCAACTAGCTCATCAGCTGTAGCAACTGGAGACTGCACAATAAAGGCAAGCCCAGGCGCATCATAAACTGGGTAGTAATTGGCAAAAACAGTATAACCTAGCTGTTCTTCTGTTCTTAACTCGTTGTAGTAACGTGAGCCTAGCATTTGCTCCAATAAACGGTACTGGGCTTGGGTATCGATTGAGCTATCAGGCGCCTGAGCATAGAGAGTAAAGGCGTTGTCTGTGTGATCAGTTTGTAGCTCAATGGTGTCGCCTGTTGTTGCGACGCGCCTCACGGTCGCTGGAGGTGGTGATGTGATTTCAATGCCTTGGTGTAGCCGTTGTAATATTGGCTTGCTCAGCGCGATTGCTTCGGCAGTTGTTAAATTGCCGTGGGCCAGCATATCGATTTCACCCACGCCTAACATTTCAGTCGCAAAGCGCTGCAATGATGCCGGTGTTACCCACTCAATAGCGGCTAGCTGCTCTTCGTCACTCCAGCTGGGGTTAAGGAGTGTTGGGTAAATCATAGCGATGGCTTGGTGATAAGGTTTGCCTTTTTTCTTGTTTTCAATGCGTAAACGCAAACTTTCTTTAGCAATAGCCAGTTGTTTTGGATCGATTTCAAGATGCTTAATTGTGCGTGCAATGCGGGCTAAAATGACATCTTGTTTATCCCTATAGCCTTGTAAGCGTAAACTGAAACCTCGTGAATGGTTATAGAGGTTGATGCTATGACCTACAATCTGTGCGGGGTACAGTTCAGTGTTTAAGGCTTTATTGACCAAAGATACATAGAGTTGAGTTGCTACGTTATGCATGGCTGAGTCATTTGCAATGGGCGAACGAAAGGTGAAGTAAATATTGGATTTCGGCGTTGGGAAATCCGCATCTAACTGGTGCCATAGACGAAATCCTGGCTCTACTTTGATGACCCGCGGTATGTTGCTGTCGCCTGAAGTTCTAATATTGAAATCTTCAGGGATAAACGGATTGGTTGCAGGTAGCGCTAGCTGTTGGTTTAGCGCTTTTACTGCTGCTGTTTGCTGTGCTAGTTGCCATGACTCCACTCGATACTCTGTGCCGTACCAGCGTTCAGTGTGATCGGTTTTTTCAGTAGCGGATGATAATGATATAAGCACGTTGTCTGGCGTTAGAGCGTCCGCATATTCTTGTATCAATGCAGCGTTAAAAGTATCAAGCACATAATCGCCATAGATAACATCTTGAACAGGATAGTGTTTTAGATTGTTTGATAAACCAATGGCATAAGATGATGGTGCGCTTTTTTCTTGGAAACGAAAGGCTATTTCGTTTAACGCGGCTTCTTGTTCATAACGCACAGGGTCTACGCCATTTGCTTTGAGAATATCGATGTATGCAAAAATGAGAGAGATTATCTCTTCGTAATGAGCGTAGCCCTCGGGCGTAAGTGTGACCGACACCATAAGCGATGATGTGCCTTCAACAGCAAAGCCTTCACCAGCGCCAAGTCCTTCAACCCAACCTTTGTCTTTTAATACTTGCACCAAGCTGCCCTGGCTTTCATCACCGAGTATTGCGCTGATGTAGCGTAAGGGTTTGACGCGATAATGTTCTTCAACGGAAGGGACAGGAAACAGCAAACTGAGGCGGTGTTTATCTTGCAGGCTCTTAATTCGCAAAAGTTTAGGCAATGTGCCTTTTTCAAACAGTGGTACAGCAGTATTTGCAGTGCTGGTTTTGCGGGTTGGAATGGTGGCGAAATACTGCTCAGCTAAGGCCTTGAGCTTACTTGCGGGCTGATTGCCAAGAATGACTAATGACATCTTTTCCGCAGAATAATGAGTATCGTAAAACTTAAGTAAAGCTTCTCTGACGGTTTCTTCGGGTTTGTCAGCGAGAGTATCTAGGCTGCCGATTGAAAACTTAGCTTGTGGATGAGCTGGGTTGATGACTTGTTTGAATACAGCAAAAGATCGGCGAAACTCATCGGTACGGCGTGATTGGTATTCAGAATGGACGGCATTTTTCTCGCGCTCGACATACTCTGGCGTGAATAAAGGGGCGATAAAAAATTGTGAAAAACGATCAATAGCGGGCTCTAAATATTGTTGATCAATATTGAAATAATAATTAGTGCGGTCGTAGGCAGTAAATGCATTATGAGCCCCCCCGTGTTGATCGATGTAGGTTTGATACTCATCCGCTTGAGGAAACTTTGTGGTGCCAAGAAATAACATATGTTCTAAAAAGTGAGCCAAGCCCAGAAAGTTTTCAGGATCGTCGCCATGACCAACGCTAACATCAAGGCTTGCCGCGGCTTGATCAGTGTTAGGGTCAGAAATTACTAGAGCAGATAAGCCATTTTTTAATGTAAAGGCTAAATATTCACGATCATCGTTAGGGCTTTTGATGACGTCACCGGCTGCGATTGCAAGGCCAGTGTGGGATACGCTAGCAATGGCTACGGTGATCAAGAATAAGCAGCGTAAATAAAAACGTTGGGCGACATTTTGTTTGCTGGTGCTCATGAAGAAAAAAACCTTTCTAAATAAGGTAACTGTTTTTGCCGCATAATCCTTTCTGCATTGGCCTCTGTCGTAACAAGCATAATTCGGGTCGTAAGAAACATGACCTGGTTGCAAGAACATAGCAGTTGAAAACAGTCAGTTAAAAACAGCTATCAGAAAACAATCATGTGAAAGCAACACTATGAAAGTAACACTGTGAAAGCAGTAGCAGCGATTATACAAACTCATTGAAATGATGTGACCTTACATTAAACGAAGAGTTCGTGCTGTGCTGTCTTTCATGGATCGAATAAGTGCTAGCATGGTCTTATAAAGAGATGCGATAAAAGACCTAGTTTTTGTGTCTCTTTTTTTCGTGGCTTAATCCTTTTACTATTGGCGCCGAATAAATGGCGCTAAAGTATGGCGTGATAAAAATATAATAGGGTACATAAATGACATCGATGATGAGATGGTTTAGCTTCAGCCTGATTTTGTTAATCGGGATTGGAGTTCCAGTAGAGCAAGCAGAAGCGAAACGTTTTGGCGGTGGCTCAAGCTTCGGCAAAATGTTTTCGACACCAAAAAAAGCAGCTCCAGCACCTAAACAGGCTCCTGCTGCTGCACCTGCGGGCACCAATAAAACGACAACACCTGCTAAAAAACCGGGTATGGGTGGTTTAATGGGCGGCCTCTTAGCGGGCGGTTTATTAGGTGCGCTGTTCTTTGGTGGTGCTTTTGATGGTATCCAAATGATGGATATTTTGTTAATCGCCTTAGTGGGTTTTGCTATCTTTGCGTTTTTGGGGCGCATGCGAAAACCCGCACAGCGGCAGCCTGAATACGCGACTTCAACCAGCCAGCGCTATGAAGAACCTGTGCGTCAACAGGCAGAGCCTCAGGCGTTCCAATCAAATGCTGTGCTCGGTGGTGGGTTGTCTGAAGCGGCACTTGAATTACCTGAGTGGTTTAACAAAGAGGCGTTTATTGACGGCGCTAAACAGCACTTTGAAACATTGCAGCATGCATGGGCAAAGAATGATTTAAGCCTGATCGAAACGTACTGTAGCCCTGAGTTTTATTCATTGCTTGTGAATGAGCGCGAACAGCTAGGTGATGCTGAATTACATATCGATGTAGTGTCTGTCATGGCTGAAATTCTAGGATTCGATGAAAGCAATGGTGAAGCCCGTTTAAGCATTAATTTTTACGGTTGGATGCGAGAAAGTGCTGACGCTGAAACCACTGAATATAATGAGATTTGGCACTTGACTCGTGATACCCTGAGCGCCGGCTCTGACTGGTATTTGGTCGGTATAGAGCAGCCGTGATTGATGACCCCAGCCTGATAAGGCTGGGGCTAAGCAGGGCTGATATGGTTGCTAAAAACGCATAATAGAGATTGAACAAAAAGTTTATAGAGATAGGGGAAGAAGATGACTTTTCAAGAATTAGAAGGCGTACGTACTAAGCTAGGTTTTGACGTTGCTGAAATGACAAAAATGTTAGGTATGGCAGATGGTGAAGCAACTTACGCATCATGGGAAAGTGCAGCTGTGCCGAGTGAAATCGCGGCTCATGCACAGACAATTGCGATTGTTCGTAATATTAATAAAGGCGTTTTCCAGAACTTGATCAATAGTCGTATCAAGTAAGCTAATCTTATTTAAGCAGAGGCCGCTATTGCGGCCTTTTTTATTGCTCGGCTTGCTTAAGGTTAAGGCAGTGCCCATGAATCTAGTTGCGTGCTGTTAACCTATAATTGACACAATTCTCAGGCATGTGGCCGTTGAACAGGCGATGGTAAATGAGAGAAAAAAGGAGTTGTTATGAATGATTCATTAGAGCGAGCAGTTCTTGCTGGTGGTTGCTTTTGGGGAATGCAGGACTTAGTTCGACAGCTTCCGGGAGTGCTAGGCTCACGCGTAGGTTATACCGGTGGTGATGTGGAGAATGCAACGTATCGTAACCATGGTACACACGCAGAAGGCGTGGAAATTATTTTCGATCCGAAAAAGATCAGTTACCGTGATTTACTGGAATTCTTCTTCAAAATTCACGATCCAAGCACTTTAAATCAGCAAGGCAATGATCGCGGCATGAGTTATCGTTCAGGTATTTACTATACCTCTGAGGAACAACAGAGAGTTGCAAAAGAAACCATTGCTGAGGTGGATGCGTCGGGCTTGTGGCCGGGTAAAGTCGTTACCGAAGTTAAGCCGGCCGGTGATTTTTGGGAAGCGGAGCCTGAGCACCAAGATTACTTAGTTCACTATCCTCAGGGCTATACCTGCCACTACCCAAGAGCTGACTGGGTGTTGCCTAAACGCTAATTAGTTTGCAGGCCAAGGTCTATTGGCAGGCTTTGGCTTTTTGGGCTTCTTAGGCTTCATTGGACGAGTGTTCAAGCGTGATTCAGGTAGATCATTGCTTGGCTTGAAGCCTTCAATGTAACGGCGTTCAACTAATGCTTTGGTTAGGCGTTCGATATCTGCAAGTTGTTTAAACTCATCGGCTGTCACGAGCGAAACTGCTTGCCCTGTAGCGCCTGCTCGACCCGTTCTGCCGATACGGTGAACATAGTCTTCAGGCACGTTAGGCAGGTCGTAGTTAACCACATTGGGTAGTTGGTCAATATCGATACCTCGTGCGGCAATATCGGTAGCCACTAAGGCGCGAATGCTGCCGCTTTTAAAGTCAGCTAGGGCTCGTGTACGCGCCCCCTGACTTTTGTTGCCGTGGATAGCGGCGGCTTTAATACCTTGTTGTTCTAAATATTTGGTGAGTTTGTTAGCGCCGTGTTTCGTGCGTGAAAAAACTAACACTTGCTCCCATTTTTCTTCCCAAATTAGATGGCTCAGTAGCGCGGACTTTTTCGATTTATCGACTGGGCATAACCACTGATCGACTGTTTTTGCCGTCGCGTTGCGTGGTGTGACCGAAATTTCTACCGGGTCGTTAATCATCCCTTTGGCAAGGCTGCGAATATCGTTTGAAAAAGTTGCAGAGAACAATAAATTCTGACGTTGCTTGGGCAGTAGTGCCAAGATCTTTTTGATGTCGCGGATGAAACCCATGTCGAGCATGCGGTCTGCTTCGTCGAGCACTAGGATTTCAACGCTGTCGAACTTCACCGCATTTTGTTGATAAAGGTCGAGTAAACGGCCGGGAGTCGCGACAAGAATATCCAAACCACGACGTAGTTTTATCATTTGTGGATTAATCTTAACGCCACCATAAACTACGGCTGATCGCAAAGGCAGGTGTTTGCCGTAAGTTTCGACACTTTCACCCACTTGCGCAGCAAGCTCGCGTGTAGGCGTAATAATGAGTGCTCGAATACGGTTTGGTTTGACCGCAGGGCCTCCCGTTAACCGTTCTAGAATAGGTAAGGTGAAGCCAGCGGTTTTACCTGTGCCGGTTTGGGCCGCAGCCATCACATCACGGCCTTCAATGACCGCAGGAATAGCCTCTGCTTGGATCGCAGAAGGTTGATCGTAACCTTTATCGGCTACAGCTTTTAAAATAGGGTCAGATAACCCAAGATCGGAAAAATGCATAAAAATAGCTCTAATGTTTGCTCTAAAACGCCGAGCTTACGAAAAGGCTAAACAAGGCAAAATTCTATAGACAAGATTGTGGGGGCGTGAATATTACAGCAAAACGAATAGCATTGCTTATAAATCACGCCGAAGATTGTCGTTTGAGATGATTATTCTGTGTGGTCACGGTAGAAGACCCAGTCTTTAGCTGAGGATGCTTCAGCATTGAAGTAATAACCGTCGCTGTTAAAGTCTTTGAGTTTCTCCGGGTCGTTAATTCGGTTTTCGATAATGTATCGAGCCATCAAGCCGCGAGCTTTCTTTGCGTAAAAGCTGATGATTTTATACTTACTGTTTTTCTCGTCTTTAAAAACAGGCGTGATGATATCCGCATTTAACGCTTTTGGTTTTACGGACTTGAAATATTCATTAGACGCTAAGTTAACGAGCACTTGTTGGGATGATTGATTGAGCTCTTCGTTAAGCGAATCAGTAATGTCTTCGCCCCAAAATTGATACAGGTTTACTCCTTTTTCATTGTTGAGCTTTATCCCCATTTCTAAACGATACGGCTGCATTAAATCCAGAGGGCGTAGTACACCATAAAGGCCAGACAGGATGCGTAAATGTTGCTGAGCAAAGTCTAAGTCGTCAGCGGAAAGAGTTTCTGCATCGAGACCCGTATAAACATCCCCTTTAAAAGCCATGACTGCTTGTTTGGCGTTTTCAAGAGTGAAAGGTTGCTGCCATTGTTCGTAGCGCGCCGCGTTTAGGCTGGCAATCTTATCGCTCACACCCATTAGGTTAGCAATATCCTGAGGAGCCATTTTGCGCATTTCAGTAACAAGGTCGGCAGATTGCTCCAGAAATCGTGGTTGCGTGAATGTTTCCACGGTTGCTGGTGTTTCAAAATCCAGGGTTTTCGCAGGCGATACGACAATTAGCATAAGTTATCTCGTACTGACTGCGCTCATGCTTGCGCAGTCCTATGGGTGATCAAATAAAAGTTGCCTGATAGTAGCAAAGGCTGTTGCTGGCTGCATCGTTTAAGCCAATGATTCTAGAGTCTGAAGAAACTAATGACTCAGAGACTAGAATCACGGAATCTAAGAGTCGGTGCGTAACAGGGTGTTGAGTTCGTCCACTAATGGGGACCAATCAGAATCTTGAGAGAGCGCTTGTATTAGAAAAGCGGCTTGGTTATCCGACCATATCGTTGACTCTTCAATCGGCTCATCGCCAACATGGGGACGGTTGTTCTCGATAAAAGCTTCAATTTCTGCGTCGCTATCGGGCAGACCTAGTTGCGCAAATAAAGTGTTCATTGTGTGTTCGGTGGTATCCATCATAAACTTCTCCTAAGGTGTCGAAATATATGTCGTGGTACACAATTAAGCAGTGTTTCCTTTGTACGTGTTAAGCGCATAGAAAACAACCATTGCTTTCCTGTATTATAGCCGCCGTTGATTCATCCTTACACGGCAGATAATTCATGAGTAATAAGCGTGTCTTAACCGGCATTACAACGACAGGTACACCGCATTTAGGCAATTACGTTGGGGCTATACGTCCTGCTGTTGCTGCTAGTAAAGATAGTAGTATTTCTAGTTTTTTCTTTTTGGCTGACTATCACGCATTAATCAAGTGTCATGACCCTGTGCGTGTTGCTCAATCCACTCGTGAAATTGCGGCTACGTGGCTTGCTCTGGGGTTGGATACCGATAATGCGACCTTCTATCGCCAATCTGATATCCCTGAAATTCCACAGCTTAGTTGGATTTTGACCTGCTTAACCTCTAAAGGTTTAATGAATCGTGCGCACGCCTACAAAGCGGTCGTTGATGCTAACGAAGCTGCGGGCAAAACGGATCTCGACGATGGCGTTTTAATGGGGTTGTTTAGTTACCCCATTTTAATGGCGGCAGATATTCTTATGTTTAATGCCAGCCATATTCCAGTAGGCAAAGACCAAGTGCAGCATATTGAAATGGCCCGTGATATTGCTGGTCGATTCAATCATACGTTCGCCGATATGTTTATCTTGCCAGAAGCAGTAATCGATGACGAAGCACCGACCATATCCGGCCTTGACGGTCGTAAAATGAGTAAGAGCTACAACAACACGATTCCATTGTTTTGCTCCACTGATGAGCTGCGCAAATTAATTAATCAAATCCAAACCGATTTACGTACGCCGGGTGAGCCTAAAGATGCGGATAGCAGTACTCTATTCGAGCTTTATTCACGATTTGCTACTGATAGTGAGGTGGCGAGCTTCCGTCAAAAGTTTGAAAACGGTATCGGGTGGGGTGATGCTAAAGCCGAGTTGTTTGAGTATTTAGATGCCTACCTTACTCAGCCTCGTCAACGTTATAGTGAGTTGATGAATGACCTTGGGATAGTCGATGACTTGTTGCGCCAAGGGGCTGAGAAGGCGCGAGCAGAAGCTGCACCCTTGCTTGAAAAAGCGCGCCAAGCGGTAGGGCTTTGTTCTGTCAGCGGGCCGCTTCCTGTGGTTGCAGGACAAGAAAAAGCAAAGAAGGAAAAGTCAGCAGAAGATATTGCCCGTGCAGAAGAAGGCCGCCGTCGTGGTATTTTGATGCAGCTTAAATCAGTGTTAGAGCAAGTGAAAAATGCTGACGACCCTGCGACTGAAGCAAAAGCAGTACTTGCGGCGAAAGAAGCTGATATCGCGAATTTAAAGAAAAAAGCGAAGCAAAAAGCCGAGAATGAGCTAGAGGTTCTTAAAGAAGAGTTTGCAGAATATTTGAGCTAGGCTGGCCGTTTAGTTTTTAGTATTTGCTCAACTCATCTTTTTGATGAACTCACGAGAGGAGAGGTTTGATGGATACGGCAAGCAGCACACAGTCAGGTTATCAAACCCTCATTAGCGCCACTGCACTCAATGAGTTGATTAATTGTGCTCAGTTACAGCCGCAAGAGAATGGTTTGGTGATTCTTGATGCGCGGTTTAACCTTGCTGACCCCCAAGCCGGACGAGCGGCTTATGAGTCTGCGCATATCCCGCAGGCTTTTTATATTCACCTTGATGAGCAGTTGTCATCGCCGATTACTGCTGTTTCTGGTCGGCACCCATTGCCTGACTTTTTACAACTTGCGCAATTTTTTGTGTCGCTGGGTATCACTCAGCACAATCAAGTCGTGATTTATGATGATATGGGTGGCGCTATGGCTGCTCGCTGTTGGTGGTTACTAAAGTTACTTAATCATTCAGCAGTGGCTGTACTTGATGGTGGTTTTCCTGCATGGACTAAGGCCGGTTTCCCTGTGACGGAGGAGCAGCCGAAACGTCTGAAAATTCAGCCGCTATCGCAACCTCCAGCATTGAATGTGTCCTACTTGCCGGTGACGACGGATCAAGTTTTAGCGAACTTAACTTTAGCTGAGTTTATGCTGGTAGATGCGCGAACTACTGAACGCTATGCCGGTGAGCAAGAGCCTATTGACCCTGTTGCTGGTCATATTCCAGGCGCTGTTAATCGCCCATTGCCTGATAACCTTCATGCTGGCTTGTTTAAGCCTGCTGAGCTACTGCATCATGAATGGTCGACGGTGCTGGCCGGTCAGGCGGTTGTTGATGTGGTGCATATGTGTGGTTCTGGCGTCACGGCGTGCCATAATCTATTGGCGATGGAGCATGCTGGTTTGTTTGGTGCTAAAGTCTATGCAGGCTCTTGGAGTGAATGGATTCGTGACCCATCGCGCCCCGTGGCGAGTTGTTGACTTCTCTCATGAGAAAGGGCTTTTTCTACTCCTTTTATTGATAGGGGACTTTGAGAATTGCAGAGGCTGCGGTAAGCTTTTTATTCAATGCGAGGAGTTTTGAATGAACGATAAAGTGGTTGATTTCGGTCGTGCTCGCGAAGATAAAAAGCACGACATCAAAGAAATGAAGCTTAAGAAAATGCGAAAACGCTTTTCGAGCGCTTTGGGTGTGGCTGAGAAACCAAAAGTCACTAAAAAGACAACCCAAGACAAAATGCGTTTAGCACCTGCATCCCCATGGGATGAAGAGTAAGGCGTTAACGCTAGCGCTTGATTCGCCTTGATTCGATGGAGAGCCGCATTTGTCGCGGCTTTTTTGTGAATAGATTTTGTCGAGTGTGAATCGCGAGCTAGTGTTTAATCTACTGTTTTTCAACGTTGAATAATGCTAGCCTTCCACCTTTTTACATTTCTTTAAAGTACCCGCTCTGGCAAAGATGAAAGTGACAATGCGGTCATTTCTCGCAGTTGTTTGTCGCCTTGAGCCTGCTACTTTCTAGGCGATTATTTTACTCTGTGGCTCAACGGCGAGTTACAACAGTGATGAATACGGAGAACACTCTATGCGGATTATTCTGCTCGGCGCCCCAGGGGCGGGTAAAGGTACACAAGCTCAATATATCACCGAGCGTTATAATATCCCTCAGATTTCAACTGGCGATATGCTACGTGCTGCAGTAAAAGCAGGCACTCCATTAGGTATCAAAGCTAAAGAAGTGATGGATGCAGGTCAGCTGGTTTCTGATGATTTAATTATTGGCTTGGTAAAAGAGCGTATTGCAGAAGCAGATTGCGCGAACGGTTTTTTGTTTGATGGTTTCCCACGTACGATTCCACAGGCCGATGCATTAAAAGAGGCTGGTGTGGCCATTGATCATATCGTTGAGATTGATGTGGCCGATGAAGAGATTATCAAACGCATGAGCGGTCGTCGTGTTCATCCAGGTTCTGGTCGCACCTATCATGTTGTCTTTAATCCGCCTAAGCAAGAAGGGATTGACGATGCAACTGGCGAAGCGCTAGTACAACGTGAGGATGATGTTGAATCAGTAGTCCGTGACCGCCTGAAGGTATATCATGAGCAGACTAAACCGCTGGTTAATTACTATCGTACGTGGGCAGAAAATGATTCTGCCACAGCACCACAGTACAACTACGTGCCGGGTGTTGGGTCTGTTGAAGATATCAGAGACCAAGTGTTTACTAAGCTTGGATGAGTGCTGATATGTCACTTCGGTGACAACTCGCCCACCTTCTACGGTGGGTTTTTTTTTGCCTAAGTGATATTCGCTGAGGCACTTTACTGCTTGAGGAATCGAATGGCTGCTACAGGCTTTTCACAATACCCACTTCATGAACGCCTGCTTAAGGCGCTCGAAAAATTAGCGATCCAAGAGCCTACTGATGTACAGGCGGGTACTTTGGACTTTACTCTTGCTGGTAAAGATGTGCTCTTTAGTGCACGTACAGGTAGCGGTAAAACCTACGCTTACCTATTGCCATTGATCAATTCATTGATGGCAAAAGAACTGACTAACTCTGCAACTCGTGCATTGATCCTAGTGCCTACGCGTGAGCTTGCTCGGCAAGTTCACAAAGACTGTTTGGCTCTAACCTCATTCACACACCTCAAAGCGGGTGTCGTTACTGGCGGTGAAGGCTTGAAAGTTCAGCAAGCTCAGCTTCGTAAAAACCCTGAAATTGTCATTGCTACCCCAGGTCGCGTAGGGGAGCACCTTCAGCGCCGTTCTATTGAGTTAGCTGATCTTGAGTTTCTTGTGCTTGATGAAGCCGATCGTATGTTGGATCTAGGCTTCAAGGATGACCTTGTCCGTATTGCTAATGAGCTTAACGACCCTAAAACGCATCAGGCATTAGTGTGTTCCGCAACGTTAAATCACGGTGAGGTCAGCCGTCTGGCGAATGAATACTTAGTTGAACCTGAAATGGTTGAGCTTGCTGATGCGGGTGACTCCGCACAAATTATTCAACAGATCGTTTTAGCGGATGATAGTGAGCATAAGAAAAAGCTGTTAAGTCGATTATTGAATGAAGAAGATAGCTACCAACAAGCAATAGTCTTCTCTAATACACGAGCAATGGCTGAGCAATTAGGCGGCTATCTAACCTATTACGCTAACAAAAATGACGGTAACTTCCGCACAGCGGTACTTCACGGTGAGATGGAGCATGATGAGCGCAAACGCGTGATGGCGTTGTTTCAGACTGGTAAAGTTGATGTGCTGGTTGCTACGGATGTAGCGGCCCGTGGTTTAGACATTGAAGATGTTGGCTTGGTCATTAACTTTGATATGAGCCGCCGCGGTGATGATTACGTGCATCGTATTGGGCGGACTGGCCGAGCTGGGCGATCAGGATTGGCGATTTCATTTGTTACGAGTAATGAATGGAATATGATGTCGAGTATTGAGCGCTATCTAAAAGTGCACTTTGAACGACGTGTTGTTGCCGGGCTTGAAGGCGTATTTAAAGGGCCGAAAAAACTCAAAGCCTCCGGTAAAGCTGCGTCTACAGTTAAACGTAATAAAACCGATAAGAAAGCCAAATCGACGACCGATAAAAAAGGTAAGCAGCGTGTGCGAGATCGCAAAGCCATTGGTAAACGTCGTAAGCCTGCTGAAAAAACAGAAGCAGAAAATCGCTTAGGTGATGGTTTCGTCCCTTTAAAAAAGCCCCGATAAATCGAGGCTTAGAGAGTTAACTGCTGCTTAATTGAGGTTGTTAAAGCGTTTTAGCAGCCTGAATGGCACTTGCCTTTACTGTCAAAGCTCATGGTCTTTCCGCTTAATGGAATATGCACGGGCACTTCGCTTGCTTCAATAAATAGTTCAGTACGGGTGCCAGCGATGACTTTACCGTCTTTCGTTGCAGCTTCATTGGCATGTGAAGGGATCACTGAGTAAGGTTCTACCATTTCGTTAACGACATAAGCGGCTTCTTTAGGGCCAGTTGTGTAGGTATCCCCAATATTCATGACTGCTAACTTGGCATCGTAATAATCATTAACGACAAGTTCTTGCTCAGCGGTAATTCCCGTATCACCGGAAAGATAAACGACTAAGCCGTTACTAAATGTCAGTACATAACCTGTGGGTGGGCCTGCGTAAGCAGTAACGCCATGATCTTTCATGTGCTCAGCCATTGGGCCTGTTAAAAACCCAGGAGAAATACCATTACTGTGTACCGCAGGAACAGTGGTGATTCCAACACCATTGATGGTTTGTGTGGCGCCAAAACGAGCAAGTATCGAGTCTTTTGGGTTGCCTCCAAGAGAGGCGAGTTTTTTTGCGAAGAAGCTAGGCATTTCACTACCAGTCACAATCTTGGCGTTTTTGCCCATGGCAATCTCAACGGTGTTGGAGTTCGGTAAGGTGTTTACAGAGGTGTCCGGGCTAGCGCAGGTGCCAGAGTTCATTGTGGCAATTCGTTTATCACCAAGGTGGTCACCATGCATGTGTGACACTAATAACGCATCGATGTTACCTAAGCGAGGGTCGTTTGCCCCTGCGACTGTACGGCCTGCATCATAAAGAATTCGCGTGCCGTTCGGGTCTTCAAAAATGAGGGCGCGATCTCGGGAGCAAAACTCACCATCCATACTACCTAGTGGTGTTACTTTAACGAGAGCTTCGTTAGCCATGTTTGTCTGGCTGAATGTAATGCTGCAAACAGCTAGGCTGCACAACACAGTCTTTAGCGTTTTCCTAATCATTTGGGGCCTCCAATTTAACCCATATTCTTCAATGAATTGATGCTTGTATGGGTACTACTGATTATGCGGCAACTTAGATCAACTTCAGGTAAAGCTTAGATTAACTGGAGAAAATCTCGATGTTAATCAGCAAAATTATTCAATGTCTCTTAAGGAATGCTAAGCAGCAGGAGACGGGGAGAAGAAACGTGCAGCGAGGCGGGAGTCTCAATGCACAAGACTACATGTTGCTATCAGGGATTCTGACGAGAAGATCGGTGACTCCAGGATCTATACCCGCTTGATAGAGTAAAGTGCCGATTTGGGCACGGTGGTGGGTTTGGTGATTAAAGAAATGACTGAGTAATAACCCCAGCGGTTTCGATGCGGCTATTCCTTTGGTGTTTCTATAGGGGAGAGGCAGGTTTAGTAAGGTTCCGTCTAAGCTGTCGACCCACTCAAGGATTAACGCATCCAGCGCTTTTCGGTCTTTAGCGAAAGCCGTTATATCCAGGTGCAACAGTTGGTCTAATGATGTGGTAGCAGGGAATTGAGTCAGTGGTTGTAGAGTCAGCTGGCTGCTTTCTGATAGCGCTGAGCACTCAGCAAAGCGACGTAGCCAGATTAAATCGGCAACCAATAAGTGATTGAAACTACCTATTATTGAGCTAAAAAAGGCGCCTTTGTCAGCGTGGAGTTCGATATTATCCAGTGTGCTACAGGCCCGAAGGAGGTTTTGGTTACTCCATTGGTTATAGTCAGCCATTTGGCTTAAATGAATGATCAAATCCATCGTGCCATCCTTATTTTGTGGCGCAATAATGCGCCACAGGCCAGTGGCTCTCTGTGTTTTCTAGGAGACCACTGGATTGCTGCTCTTGTTGTTACGTTCGTCGTTATTAAGTACGTCGTTATTAAGTGGGTTGTTACTCGGTACGACTAGTCACTTCAAGAAGGTGGTAACCAAATTGAGTTTGTACAGGCCCCTGGACTTCATTAATCGGTGCACTGAAAACGACTTGGTCAAACTCAGGAACCATCTGTCCGCGACCAAATTCGCCGAGTTCACCGCCGTTACCACCTGATGGGCATTTAGAATGTTGCTTAGCAACATCAGCAAAGTCTGCACCAGCAGAGATTTCTTCTTTCAGTGCTAGGCATTGTGCTTCTGTATCAACTAATAGGTGACGTGCGCTCGCTCTAGGCATGATATTTCCTCGTTATGACGTTAGTCGTGGTGGTTAATGTTGTAAAACTGATGGCTTTGTTAGCGCCTTATCCAACAGCATTATCGTTAGATAAGGTGTTGTATGCCTCAGTGAATTTTTTGATTGCTGGAGTTTAGCTGAATATCCAGTTCTTGTCGCAGTGGGGCAATACGTTTAGTTAGGTCATTAAAGAGATTTTCAATATTAACTTTTTCGCCTTCTTCGATACGTTTAGAAATTAAAGTTAACGGGAAGACAATTAAATTAGTATTTCGATAGCGTATGCAGGGTGCTTTACCGACATCGTCTTCATACATCC
Source organism: Motiliproteus sp. (assembly GCA_048265065.1). Taxonomy (GTDB): domain Bacteria; phylum Pseudomonadota; class Gammaproteobacteria; order Pseudomonadales; family Balneatricaceae; genus Motiliproteus. Next base: position 19,990 of record JBLXCH010000023.1, read on the forward strand.
ACCAGGTGAAACCTTCTTCTGTATTGATGAATACCTCACCGAGAGGAACACCAAGGCATTGAAGATCGACCACGTGCTGAAGCTCGCCACTGTCGAGGCCTGCTTGAATTAACTTGAAGTCTTCCTTTGTGCCAGAAAACGAGCAGCTACCGAGAATGGCTTGTAATTGCTGCAACGCGAAACGTTGTTGCTTTGCTAGCTGTACGTAGTCTTCTGGCTGGCAAGGACTAACTTGTGGGGTCATTTTCAAACTCGGTAATTAACAGTGCGGCAATTAAGTTTTTAGTTAACCTTACCAAGTATAGTGAGTTTACCCCAGCCTTTACCTAATCGCCTTGACCTCACCGCCCTTACCTAAATGAGGCGAGGGCTTCTGCTCGTCCTGTATCAATTAGGCTAAGTGATGTTTTTTAGGCTAAGTGCTCTTTTAGAGAATCGGGTTGGCGTTTTGGTGTGAATATTTCAATCCAATAGCCATCAGGATCTTGGATGAAAGCGATGTCTTTCATTTTCCCTTCATTAGGCTTTTTGATAAAAGTGACGTCCATTGCTTCAAATCGAGCGCAGGCATCGTCAATATTGGGCACCGCGAAGCCAATGTGTCCAAAGCCACGAGGGTCACTATTACCATTGTGGTAACTAACGTCATCGTTGCTCTCATCGCCCCAGTTGTGGGTGAGTTCGAGCATTGCCGGCCTGGCAAATGTTTGTACAATTCTTTCGTCAGTGTCTGTTGAAATCTCGTTGACTTCATCGGGAGATAAGGCGGCTAAAAAGTAAAGGGTGAATTCCATATCAGGGAAGTCAAAGCGCTTGATAAGCGTCATACCTAGTACATCAGAATAAAACGCTAATGTACGCTTAGGGTCTTTAATGCGAAACATTGTTTGGTTGAATACGTAGTCGTGTGTCGCCGGATCGTGGGTTTCGGTTAATCCTTCAGCGTGGTCGAAATGACGGCTCATTGATGACTCCTAAAAAATTATTCCTGATTACTGGTTTGTTGCTCCTTAAGGCGTTGGTCATTAAATCGTTGAAATAGTTCGCAGGCTAGGTCAGATTCATCAGACAGGACAGGTTTTATGAATTGCTTGAGTTAGTTGTGGGTAATGTATATAATCCCGCCTCCCAAAAATACTGAGTTAACTCCTTGCTTCTTGCTAGAAACCTTTTTAGGTAACTTGATTAAGAGGCTGTTAACCCGAAAGGAGAGACCATGCGTCACTACGAGATTATCTTTATGGTTCACCCTGATCAGTCTGATCAGGTCGCTGCCATGATCGAGCGTTATAGTGCCATTATCGAAGGTTCTGAAGGTACTATTCACCGTTTGGAAGATTGGGGTCGCCGTCAGTTGGCTTACCCAATCAATAAGATTCACAAGGCTCACTACGTACTTATGAATGTTGAGTGCGACAATGAAGCTTTGGATGAATTAACTAACCTGTTCCGTTTCAATGATGCGGTTATCCGCAACATGGTTGTACGGATGAAGGATGCCGTTACTGAAGTTTCTCCCATCAAGGCTGCTGAAGCGCGCGATGATCGCCGCAGTAACAGCAACCGTCGCGACAACAAGCGTGATGAAGAAGCGGTAGAGGAAACTTCCGCACAGGAAGGCTCAACCGACAATAATGAAGATGGTGAAGCTGCTTAATTGCGGGTTCATCCAACTCTAGGAGAAGAATAATGGCTCGTTTTTTCCGTCGCAGAAAGTTCTGCCGTTTCACTGCTGAAGGCGTTACAGAGATCGACTACAAAGATCTAGACGTTTTGAAAGGCTACGTTACTGAAACTGGTAAAATTGTTCCTAGCCGTATCACTGGTACTAAAGCGCGTTATCAGCGTCAACTTGCAACTGCTATCAAGCGTGCACGTTACGTTGCGTTATTGCCTTACACTGACGGTCACAAGTAAGAGGTTTACGAGATGGAAGTTATCCTACTTGAAAAAGTCGGCAAATTAGGCGGCCTTGGTGACAAGGTAAACGTAAAATCTGGTTACGGTCGTAACTATTTGCTGCCTTTCGGTAAAGCAGTTCCTGCTACTGCTGACAATGTTGCAAACTTTGAAGCACGTCGTGCTGAGCTTCAAAAAGCGGCTGATGAGAAGCTTGCTGCTGCTCATGAGCGTGCAGAGAAATTGAATGACGTTGAACTATCTATCGTTGCTAAAGCTGGTGACGAAGGTAAGTTGTTCGGTTCAATCGGTACGCGTGATCTTGCTGATGCAATCACTGGTGCTGGCATTGAAGTTAGCAAGAGTGAAGTTAAATTGCCTGAAGGTGCTATTCGCACAACAGGTGAATTTGAAGTTGCTATTCAACTACACGCTGACGTAATTGCTAAGATCGCTTTAGTTGTTACTGCAGAGTAAATTGCTTGTTCGTGCTTAGGCACGCATAAGATAAAAAACACCGTTGCTTAGCACGGTGTTTTTTTTTGCCTGACAGTTTATAAGGGCGTTTTTTTTAGTAAGCTGTTGCCTTATTTTTAGTGTTATCGACTTCCCTGTGGTTAACTACTTCGTCTCAATATACGCTTTATCAACCAGTTAGGATGCTTCACCCATGGCAGATGATATACAGCCAGTAGACAACGACTTAATTCGGGCTAAGGTGCCTCCTCACTCAATAGAGGCGGAACAGTCAGTGTTGGGTGGCTTAATGCTGGATAACAATGCGTGGGATATTGTTGCAGAACAGCTCCATGAAAGTGATTTCTACCGGCCTGAACACCGTCTGATTTATCAAATGATGGGTCGTTTACTCGCGGCAGAAAAACCGATTGACGTGGTGACACTTTGTGAAGAACTGGATAACAACCAGCAGCAAGAAGAAGCGGGTGGTTTGGATTATCTCGTTGATATGGCACAGAACACGCCGAGCGCGGCCAATATACGCGCCTACGCGGGAATTGTTAGTGAGCGCGCTATTCTACGTCGGCTTATTGCTGTGGCGGGTGATATTTCCAGTGCGGCTTTTGCACCGGCAGGTCGAAGCAGTGTTGATTTGCTTGATGAAGCCGAGCGTAAAGTTTTTGAAATTGCCGAAAATAGGGCTTCTGAAGGTGGCCCGCAACCTGTATCGCCGTTGCTGACTCAAGCGCTAGATCGCATCGACTTTTTGTACAATGCAAAAACGACGATGACAGGTCTAAATACCGGCTTTACGGACTTGAATGGTATGACTTCTGGTTTGCAGAAATCAGATTTAGTGATTGTTGCAGCGCGTCCCTCGATGGGTAAAACAACATTTGCGATGAACCTGGTAGAAAATATCGTAATGACCGGCGAGCCGGTATTGGTATTTAGTTTAGAGATGCCGGCACAAAGCCTTGTAACAAGAATGCTAGCTTCCATTGGTCGGATAGATCAGACTAAATTGCGTGACGGTAAGCTGGACGACAATGAAGACTGGGACAAACTCACGATGGCGGTGAATAGCCTCCGTGATAAGCCCCTCTTTATTGATGATACTGCAGGCATCTCGCCCTCAGAAATGCGTACCCGGGCGCGACGAATTTTCCGTGAGCAAGGCAAGATTGGTATGATTATGGTGGATTATCTTCAGTTGATGTCCCTTAAAGGTGCTGCAGAAAGTCGTACTCAAGAAATATCGGAAATATCTCGTTCCTTAAAAGCCTTGGCAAAAGAACTGGATTGCCCGATTGTTGCATTGTCTCAGCTTAACCGAAGCTTGGAAAACCGCCCGAACAAACGTCCTGTTAACTCCGACTTACGTGAGTCTGGTGCGATCGAGCAAGATGCGGATGTCATCATGTTCATCTACCGTGATGAGGTTTATAACGAAGATACCGAAGCCAAAGGGCGTGCTGAGATTATCATTGGTAAACAACGTAACGGCCCTATCGGTACTTGTCATCTCGCCTTTATTGGTAAACACAGTCGTTTCCAAGATTTGGCTCATGATAGCTATCAGGACTATCAGCCATTTGAATAGCGTCAAATGGGCAAGCTTGTCAGTTATTAACAGTTTTAACTGATGAGCCTAGTGGTTTATTCGTAACTGGAAGAGCCAGCCAGACGTCTAGCGACATTCCTTATAGCGCCGATCTGACAGTGCCCGTCGTTGATCACGCCAGCGGTTGCCTTCTGTGTTGGAATGCCCCCGTCTTAACTTGTCATTTAGCTGCTCGATTTTTCGATCTATCGCCGCACAGTGTCGCTGTTTCTTAGCCTGTTGTTTGGCGTGGTTATTGTTTGTTGGTGTCTTGCGCGATGGCGGTATGTCTAATTTAGGTAATTGTGGTTTAGGAATAGGTTGAAGCGTTGCCTTTGGACGGTATTTTTCGGCGTTGGAGTTAGGTTTGTCGGAATAATGCTTTCTGCCTTCCTTATCGGTGTAAAGATAGATGTCAGCGTAAACTGTATCTGTATGGCTGCTGCTATAACAAAGCAGGCAAAATATGATTGTCCGTTTATTATTCATGAGTGCTCCTTACTCATTATTGTCCCGTCTATCCGTAGACGTTGTTGATACTCTACCTAAGCGTCGTAGGTTTAGACAAATACGATTGCGTCTGGAGTAACGTCACCGTAAGATCATGCTCCGCTTGCTTCTCCTTTTCGAGGTTTTATTCAATCAATGTCCGCAGCATCCAACGCTAACAGCATCCTTACGGGTTCTGTGGTTCCTGTTTTCTTCAAATTCGCGATTCCTTCTATTTTTGGGTTATTGGCAATTACTACTGCGGTCATTGTTGATGGCGTTTTTGTAGGAAATTATGTGGGGTCTGAAGCGCTAGCCTCAATTAATTTACTGATTCCTTATTTGACGTTGCTTTATGGGCTTGTCTTGATGTTGTCGATTGGTGGCGCTGTACGTGTTGGGTTTAGTAAAGGCAAAGGTGATAGTAGTAGTGCCAATGAAATCTATACGCTAACGATGATTGCGATTGGTGTCGTGACACTGCTAAATCTGTTATTCATTGCCTTAGGTGGGCACTGGCTGTTGGCCATACTGGGCGCTCCTGAAGCGTTGCATGAGATGATGATGTCGTATATCAGCATTGTTTCTTTTGCTTTAGTGCTGCAGCTGGTCGGTATGGGGTTTTATTATTTTGCCCGCACTGATGGCTTTGCTTTGTTAGCGACGGCAGCTATTAGCTTTGGTGCGCTAGGGAACATTCTTTTTAACACCTTGTTTGTCGTGATGCTGGGGTGGGGGATCGAAGGTGCTGCTTACGCAACCTTGATCGCACAGATGATCCAAATTTCTATTACTAGTCGCTACTTTTTTTCACCCAAACGGCAGTTGCGGTTTCAATCTTTTCCGCGAAATTGGAAGCCGCTATTAGCCATTATGTACAACGGTGTATCCGAGTTTATTAATGAGTTTTCTGGCGGTTTAGTGATTCTGGTATTGAATTGGTTGATGTTGGCAAAAATGGGTGTTGAAGGGGTTGCTGCGTTTGCGATCGTTAACTATTTGATCTTTCTTAGTTTGATGTTGTATTACGGTGTGGCTGACGCGATTCATTTGATCATCAGTCAAAACTACGGCGCTGCTCAATGGTCGCGAATCCGTCAGTTTATGAAGGTTGCTTTTGGGTTTGTTGCTTCAATTAGCGTTACCCTAGTTTTGGTTATTCTTTTTGCCCATGAGCAGCTGGTGGGGATTTTCTTGGATGAGCAAAGCCCTGAAGTCGTCGCACTGTCGGGTGGGTTTATGCAGGCAGTCTGGCCATTGTTTTTAGTCAATGGGATTAATGTAGTGATTTCGGTGTATTTGACCGCAATACACCGGCCAATGGAGTCCTTGATTGTGGCTCTGTCACGAAGTTTAGTTTTGCCCGTCAGTTTGATGGTGGCGATTAATGTATTTTGGCCACAGCAGCTATTTTTAATCGCTTTGCCGATATCGGAGTGGCTGACGTTTGTACTGGCATTGTATCTCTTTGTTGTCGCGACTCGTCGACAGAAAAGCGAAGTTGCGGCGTGAGGCTTTCTTGCTAATAGCTTGATATGACCTTGATAAGTTGCTTGCACAATCTCTTCAATTCATCATCAGTGATGATATAAGGTGGCATGATATAGACGAGCTTTCCAAAGGGGCGCACCCAGATACCGGCGTCAACAAAGAGCTTTTGTATCCGGCCAACGTCAACTGGTTGATGCATTTGAACCACACCAATCCCTCCGAGTACTCGCACCTCAGCAACGTTATCAAGCTGTATGGCTGAGCTGAGTTCTTGGCTTAACTGCTTTTCTAGACGCTCTATATTACTTTGCCAATCTTGCTCTAGTAATAACTCGATGCTGGCATTGGCCACTGCGCAAGCTAGCGGATTAGCCATAAAGGTTGGGCCGTGCATAAAACAACCCGCACCACCGTTGGAGATTGCCTCTGCTACTTCTGTGGTTGTGAGTGTGGCTGCTAGTGTCATATAACCGCCAGTCAGCGTTTTGCCCAGGGTCAATATGTCCGGGCTTATGCCTGCGTGTTCACAGGCAAAAAGTTTTCCTGTGCGACCAAAACCTGTAGCAATTTCATCGGTAATCAGTAAAACGTTATAGCGATCACATAATTCACGAGCGAGTTGAAGGTAAGCCGGTGAATAAAAACGCATACCGCCGGTTCCTTGAACAATAGGCTCAAGAATAAATGCGGCGAGCTCTTGATGATGAGCGGCAAATAACTCGCTAAGTGAGGCTTTGTCAGCATCTGCTAAGGGGTCAGTAAATTTACTTACTGGCGCTGGGGCGAAGAGTTGCTGCATCAGTACGCCACTAAATAACTCATGCATACCTGTTACCGGATCACATACGGACATGGCACCTAATGTGTCACCATGGTAGCCCTGACGTAGACTCAACATTCGATGTTTCTCAGGATTTCCTTTGGCTTGCCAATATTGAATCGCCATTTTGAGCGCGACCTCAACGGACACTGAACCTGAATCAGATAAAAAAACTTTATCTAAACCTTCAGGGCTGAACTTAACGAGTTTTTTACCTAATTCGATCGCAGGTGAGTGCGTTAGGCCGCCAAACATGACATGGCTGACTTGGTTCATTTGTTCAGTTAAGGCCGCATTTAAGCGTGGGTGATTATAGCCGTGAAGAACCGACCACCATGATGACATGCCATCTATTAGTTGGCGGCCATCTTCCAGCTCAATATAAACACCTGATGCGGATTTAACCGGATAAACTGGCAAAGGATTAACCATTGATGTGTAAGGGTGCCACAGATGGTCTTTATCGAACGCTGAGTCGCTTAATGAAATGGGCATAGGGGTCTATTCATGGATCAAGGATGACAAGCTGGATTTTACATAGCCAGCAAACAAAAAGATAAAAATTAAAAAGTGATCTGAATATCACAGAAGCGAGTAGTATAGGTATTACGTCAATTTTTGATCACAAGGAGTTTACCCATGAAAAAGTCTTTATTGCTTGCAGTTATTGGTTTGCTGTCTGTACTTAGTATTGGTTGTAACACGATGGAAGGTCTTGGCGAAGATATTGAGAAGGGCGGCGAGGCGATCCAGAACGAAGCGGAGTCTAACAAGTAATTGTTTTGATACCGTAACCCTTACATGTTTTTCCGTATAAAGCGCTCGTGTAGCGCTTTATTTTTATCGTCTCTTTTCTCTCTTCTATTTATACCTCTTCACGCTTTTTTAACGTTCCAAAAAGAATATCAAAAATAGGCACCGTAATATTGAAGTTGTATTGGCTCATGAGTGTGCTGTCGTGGTGAAGAATATGGTATTCCCCTAGTTTTTTCCGAAACGGTAGGCACCTAAATATTGAGTCTTCTTTGCAGTGGTAGGAGTAATGAAATATTTCATAGATGAGGTAATAAGTCATGGCGATGAAGGCAAAAAATAAGGCTTCGTTGGCGCCAATAATTAATCCCAGAAGTACTGAGATCACGCTAATAATGACCATGATAAAAGAAGCGTAGAGTGAAGGTAAAAAAACCGACATTAGGTCTCTATCCTTGTCGATATAGTTCATTTCTTTATCGAAAAAAGCATGGTGTATAGTCGTGTGTTCATATAAGAATTCAGCGCCTTTTTGCTTATGGTGCATCGGGTAGCGGTGTAGCATGTATTCAACAAAATTAGCGAAAACGATATAGATCATGGCTGTGAAAACTTGATATCCCTTGAAATCGATTTGCAGGGCAATAAGCAGCGGGATTGAGATCAGAAAAGCGAACACGACCTTGATATAGAGGCTGCCGGTTTGGATGCCTAAAAAACGAATGCCTGCTTCTTCAGTCACATATTGGTTACGAAAGTAGTCCCGAAAAGCTTCAGTTCCAAATGCCGGCTTTTGATTCATTTTCGTCTTCCTTGAGATGAATATAAGGTGTTTAGCTAACCATAAAGAAGCCATCGTGAAGTGAACAGGCTTATTAGCTCATCTATCGGCTCAGATCAATAATGATTGATACTGCGCAAGGCTTGACCGCGCTGTATTGGTTGCTTTTGAGGTGGGTATAAGATCTATACTGCCTTTAATTTGAAAATAATCCCATCGATTCGACATGTGTCGTGTGCGGAAACATGTTCATTACTCCCCATTTCTTCAGTTTATAACCACCCTTAATAAGGATTCCTGCATCTCGTGCGAATGTTGCTGGATCGCAAGATACGTAGAGGATCGTGGTATTTTGTCGGGTTGATCGTTTAGCGAGTTGCTCAACAACGGATTGTGCACCTGCACGGGGTGGGTCTAAGAGTATTTTATTAAATGCTTTGGTAGCGATGCTGAGATGGTTGAGGTCACCTTTTTTGAAAGTCACATTGGTGAAATTGTTGAGTTTGGCGTTGTTAGTTGCCCGCTCGACCATTGCTTCTGAGCCTTCTATACCGGTTACCTGTTGAGCATGCTGTGCTAATGGGAGACTGAAATTACCAAGGCCGCAGAACAGGTCGAGAATGTTGTCGTTTTGATTGGGTGCGAGCCAGCTTAGTGCTTGTTCAATCATTTTTTCGTTGATCACTGGATTCACTTGAGTGAAGTCCGTGGGAGTAAACGTCAGCGTTAGTTGATGCGCGGGTAAGCGATAATACAGTAAACCGGCATCAGCTATGCCTTGATCAGATTGTAGATAGAGATCAGCCTCATGCTGCTCGCACAACATTCTGAGGGTATTTAAGTCAGCTTGAACAAGGGGGCGAGTGATTCTAATGACGATGGTAGGTTGAGGAGAGGCGTCGATTAGCTCTATATGACCAATATATTGAGGTGTTTCACACTGATCTAACCAGCGTTTTAGTGGCGGAATTAGCGCGTTTAGGGGCTTGGCCAGAATGGCGCATCGGTCAATGGCAACCAGTTGTTTATCATTGCGACGACGAAAACCTAATACAGGCTCACTGTGACTACGAGGGCAATATACGCTGAGACGAGCACGTCGACGGTAGTGCCAAGGCTCAGCGTCTAAGGGAGCAGCAATCACTTCGGGCGTTACTTGGACCATGCGTTGCAGCTGGTCGAGAGCTTGCTCCTGTTTAAACGTAATTTGTTCTTCCGCCTTCAAATGTTGTAACTCGCAACCACCACAATGCTTAATGTAGGGGCATGTAGGCTCCACCCGAAAAGTGCTAGCTTTTAGTACATTGAGGGTCTGTGCACGACTAAAGCGACTTTTTATCTCGGTGAGCTTAGCTTCAACCGTTTCGTTGGGTAGGGCTCCTGCGACAAAAACGGTTTTTCCTTGGTGCTTGGCGATGCCTCTGCCGTCATGGCTTAAACGTTGGATGTCGAGCGCCAGTGTTTCAAGAGATGCAGTGTTAGTCGAACCTCTTCTTTTATCTGCTTTATAAAAGCGAGGAGCGCGAATCTGTTTGGCCATGTGCGGTGACTGTTTTCCGATGGGAGACTGGGTTGCTATATGTGATAACTCTATACGCTAGATAGAGCTCTTCAGGTCTTGATATTTTTTGAGATACTCAGGACTCAACCCTTGTTCGAATTCTTGCTCAGAGATATCAAATTCCATCTGGCTGAATAGCTCTTGTACGATTGGGTGACAGTTTTTACCTTTGGTTTTGATGCTGTTAATGAGCTCATCAAGGCTTGGTGTGCTTGTTGTTCCTGCTTTTTCTTCGAGTGCCCCTTCGGCTTTTAAGCATTGATAGTATTCTTGGCTGTAAGGCGTAATTAACGACATGTTATCAACCGCCGCTTGCTGAATGCGCATGAATAATGAGAAGTCGATATTGTTCATAATTTCACCCAGCCATTGTTGCATATGAGGCGCAACAGGCTCACTACTGGCAGTTTGAGCTCTTGCAGGCTGAGTTGCGATAAAAAGCGTTGTTAACGTTAGCAGTAGGACGGTGCTGAGCGATATCATGTTATGGTTTTTTTTAGTAATCATC
>JBLXCH010000023.1:30363-37509 GCA_048265065.1 Motiliproteus sp.
CTGGAAAGGTGCTCTATTTCATCAACACAAACGGTTTTGTCATCGACTCGCCAGCGTATATTGATATCTTCAAGCCTTATTCCGTAGCTGTGATCTTGTGCCTTGTGCCGGTGTGCTGTAGGCCGTGGATCACAGCGTAATACTTGTTCAATTAACTTCATTAAATAGTGGACATCAGGATGTTGATGAAGTTGCTCTTGCGCCGCTTCGCTGAAGGTTACGGTTAGCTGGGTGCTTTCCTCCGCAGGCGCATAGGTATTGGTTGCCTCAGGAATAATATCGGCATAAGGCAGGTAAGGCTTAATGTCGATAACGGGGGTTTTATCGAGTATATCTGTGCCGCTAATGTGCAGAGTCACCTTATTGTTAGCGACCTCTATGGAATCCAGTTTAACCACGGATAAGCCTAAAGGGTTAGGACGAAAGGTCGATCGGGTGGCGTAGACACCGAGCTTTTTTCCACCAGAGCGTGGTGGCCGTACTAAAGGATTCCAGCCCCGTTGAAGATGCTCGCAAAATAAAAATGTGACCCAAATATGTGAGCACTGCGCTAAACCACGAACCGTATCTGGATGCCCGAATTCAGCGTAGAGTTCAATGTGGCCTCGTGCCGCAGGAGCAATTCCCGGTTGACGAGGAATGCCAAATTTCTCGGGGAAACAACTATAGGCGACGCCAATAGGCGTAACGCTTACAGCAGCCACTTGATCGTCCGTGTTCGAATTCACTGCTTAATAGCCTAGTCGCAACACGTGATCAGGGTCGAGCAGCGTGCGTTTGAGTTCTTGTAACTCAATAAGGTGAGATTCCCAATAGCCCGTTTGGTCAAACCACGGGAAATGGGTAGGAAAGGCTGGGTCCTCCCAGCGGCGGGCTAGCCATGCAGCATAGTGCATGATTCGTAATACTCTCAACGGTTCGATAAGGCGCAATTCAGCGCGATTAAAGTCACAAAATTCCTCGTAGCCATCAAGCACTTCACTCATTTGGCGGTGTTGATCAAGGCGATCGCCACTGGTTAGCATCCATAAATCTTGGATGGCAGGACCGGTGCGGCTATCGTCAAAGTCGACGAAGTTCGGTTTATCGTCACGCCAAAGAATGTTGCCAGGATGGCAGTCACCGTGAAGCCTTAAGGTACTAACGCCATTAGTGGCTTTGAATTCACTATCAACGATGTCGAGTAACTCTTTGCTGAGGTGTTCGTAATCTAAGGCAAGATGACTCGGCAGCCATTGATTGTCTAATAAAAACGCTCTGCTCTGCCAACCAAAGGTATCGACATTGATACTAGGTCGAGAGGTGAATTTTTGGCTTTTACCGATTTGATGCATTCTGCCTAATGTGCAACCAAGGGTGTATAGGGTTTCTAAATTATCAAGCTCTGGGGCTTGGCCGCCATGACGTGGAAAGAGACTGTAGAGAAAGCCTTTATGCTCGTGAAGAGTTTCTCCTTGAGCGTCGATAATAGGAGGCACAATCGGTAAATCTTGCTTGGCGAGTTGTTGGCAGAACTGATGATCTTCGCGAATTTGTTCTTGCGTCCAACGCTCAGGACGATAGAACTTAGCGATGAGTGGTTTTTCATCTTCGATGCCGACCTGGTAAACACGGTTTTCATAACTATTTAGCGCTAATAAGCGTGCATCACTCCAATAACCTAAGGCCTCGACGGCCTCGATCACCAGGTCAGGAGTCAGGTCGTCGTAGGGGTGAGTGTTTGCGGTCATGGTCGTTGGGTCCAGAAAAAGCGTATTATGCTTGATCTTCAGTGCCACTGATAGGGAGGTAGGGGTATTTGCCACTATCTGTCGTGAAATGGCGTGCGTGCAATACACCAGACAGAAACACATTCGACACCTGATTTTTTTAGTGATTTCGCAAGGGCCTCAACCGTCGTGCCCGTAGTCATTACATCATCAATAATAGCTACGTGTTTTGGGATTTTTTGCAGAGAGCTTATTGCAAATGCATTGTTTAAATTTCGACGACGTTGTTTGGCGCTTAAGCCTTGTTGGTGAGGTGTGTTGACTAATCGTTTGGCTACGTTGCTCTTAACCGGTATAGCAAGCTGGCGACTTAGTTCTAAGGCCCACTCAAAAGATTGGTTGTGGCCGCGTTTGATCGCTCTTAGTGGATGCAAAGGAACAGGAATTAATACATCAGGAGCATTTTGGCTGATTTGTTTTTCGAACCGTGCAACAAATAAATCAGCAAATAAGCCGATCTCTTGTCGACAAGCGCTGGCTTTCAGGCGATTTATCGGCTGAGTCAAAGGGAACTCATACCTTAATGCCGAGTAGGTTTGTTCAAAGTGAGGTGGTTGTTTAATACAGCGGGCACAAGCGAGTCCGTGAGCCTGCTCCGGTAACGGTTCGGCGCAATGGCGACAGTAACTTGCTAACCAGGGTAGGTCGTTGAAACAACCTTCACAAACGAGTTGATGTTGTAGCGTTGGTAATTGGCAGAAACAGCAATGACAAGACGGGGAAAGAACGAGGGCTTGTCGTATCCGAGACAAAAAACCCAGGGAGTAGTAAACCCAATTGCGGGATATGGTTGACAGTTTCATCCTTGAACCTATCATGTGGTGATTATTGATTGATATCGAACGTTAGCAATTCTGTTTTACCACCTAATTGTAGCGCTTTTCTGACTCGTTGAGAGCTTATGTATGTTTGACACCTTTCCTGCTATCCGCCATGACTGGTCACCGGAAGAAGTAGAACAGTTATTTCTGCTTCCCTTTAATGATCTAATGTTTCAAGCACAGTCCGTCCACCGTCAGCATTTTGATCCTAATGCAGTGCAAGTCAGCACGTTGTTATCAATTAAGACCGGTTCCTGCCCAGAAGATTGTAAGTACTGCCCGCAGAGCGCTCATCACAATGCAGATCTTGAAAAAGAGCGGTTGATGAAGGTGAAAGCGGTATTGCTTGAGGCTGAGGCTGCGAAGGCTAAAGGTGCGACTCGCTTTTGTATGGGTGCCGCATGGAGTAGCCCTCATGCCCGAGACATGCCTTATGTGATCGAAATGGTCAAAGGTGTCAAAGCAATGGGCTTGGAAACCTGCATGACGCTGGGAATGTTAGATAACGACAAGGCGCAAGATTTAGCGGATGCCGGCTTAGATTATTACAATCACAATTTGGATACCTCGCCTGAGTATTACGGCAACATCATTACGACGCGCACTTATCAAGACCGTTTAGATACGCTGCAAAATGTCCGTAATGCAGGGATGAAAGTGTGCTGTGGCGGGATTATGGGCATGGGCGAAGACCTAAAAGATCGCGTTGGCCTTTTAACCACGTTAGCTAATTTGCCGGATCATCCGGAAAGTGTGCCGATTAATATGCTGGTTAAAGTTGAAGGCACACCGTTAGATCAAACTGCGGATTTAGAGCCTTTTGATTTTATTCGCACTATCGCTGTTGCTCGAATCATGATGCCTAAATCACATGTTCGTTTGTCAGCAGGTCGTCAGGATATGAATGAGCAAATGCAATCCTTGTGCTTCTTGGCGGGCGCTAATTCTATTTTTTACGGTGAAAAATTACTCACAACTGATAACCCTGATGCGGATAGTGATCGCATGCTATTTAACAAGCTGGGTATTCATCCCGAAGAGCGTGAATCTGTCTCTGATGAAGCACATGAACATGCACTCATGGATCAAATTCGCGATCAGCAAGAAGACTCGCCTTATCATGAAGTACGGGCCTGATAGGTTGTATGTCAGGCTTTGATGGTTTATCGGCTGAACTTCAGTCTCGCGCTGAGCAACACCTCTACCGCAAACGACGATTACTAGAATCTGCACAACAACCTGAAGTCGTTGTTGATGGTCAGTCATGTCTCGGCTTTTGTAGTAATGATTATTTAGGCTTGGCCAATCATCCTGAGATTATTGCTGCATTTAAACAAGCCGCGGATATTTATGGTGTAGGCTCTGGCGCCTCACACCTCGTCTTAGGCCATTCCAAAGCGCATCATCAATTAGAAGAGGCTTTGGCAGAATTCACGGGTCGGCCGCGTGCGTTACTGTTCTCCACTGGGTATATGGCGAATGTAGGTACGATTAATGCGTTACTTGGCAAACAAGACGCTGTTTTTGAAGATCGATTAAATCATGCCTCGTTGCTGGATGGTGGTCTGCTCAGTGGTGCACGCTTCCAGCGTTACCATCATAACAACCCTGAACATTTAGAAAGTCGTTTGGCGCAAGTGGACAGTCCTAGAAAGCTTGCGGTCACTGACGGTGTTTTTAGCATGGATGGAGATCTTGCCGACCTGCCTGAACTTGCCGCGGTGACGCAAAATGCAGACGGGTGGTTAATGGTCGATGATGCGCATGGTATTGGTACATTAGGTGAAACCGGCGCAGGTTGTGTTGAACATTTTGGGCTGACGCAGGCACAGGTGCCTGTGTTAGTCGGTACCTTGGGTAAAGCTTTTGGCACCGCTGGTGCGTTTGTTGCCGGTTCAGAGGCGCTTATCGAAACCTTAATTCAACATGCCCGTACGTACATATATACGACTGCTATGCCGCCGGCTGTTGCCGCCGCGACGTTAGCGAGTTTATCGCTGGTTAAACAAGGTCAAGCGCGACGTCAGCACTTGAATCACCTGATACAGCGTTTCCGTCTGGGTGCTCAACAGGTGGGTTTATCTTTGATGGATTCAGCCACGGCAATTCAGCCACTGTTGATTGGGGATGCAAAACAAGCACTCGTTATGAGTCAGCAACTTGAGCAACAGGGCATTTTCGTTTCAGCGATTCGGCCACCCACGGTGCCAGCAGGTTCTGCACGATTACGCGTGACGATAACGGCCGCGCATACTGAAGATCAGGTTGATCAGCTACTTGAGGCGTTAGCCAATACGTGGACAAAGGGAGAAAACCTGTGACGGCGGACTCCTTGTATATCGAACACTTTGGAGATGAAAGCAAACAACCGATCGTGTTGTTACATGGCTGGGGGGTGAATTCCGCTATCTGGTCAGATTGGGTGTCTAAGCTAACTGAACACTTTCATGTGACCTGTATTGACTTGCCAGGTTTAGGTCGAAGCTCGATGCCTAAGGGGCGTTATAGTTTAACTACGGTGTCCGACCTGCTCGCTTCGTCGCTCAGCAGCTCGATTATATCTCCGCTTCGTCAACCAGTGATTCTAGTTGGCTGGTCGCTAGGTGGTCTGGTAGCCGCCGATATCGCCGCACGTTTCCCTGATAAAGTGAAAGGGTTAATTACGATAGCAACAAATCCGTGCTTTGCGGCTCATGAAAACTGGTTACTCGGTATGGGTGAAGTGGTCTTCTCACAGTTTGAGTCGGCACTTAGTCTCAATGCCGAAAAAACGTTGCAACGTTTCGCACTACTGATGACCAAGGGCGATCCAAAGGCGCGTGAACAGTTGAAATTCATTAAAACCGTCAGTGAAAGACAAACTACACCTGCTGGTTTGGCCGCCGCTCTTGGTTTGCTACGCATTGATGCCAGTGATTTATTTGAAGGTTTGACGCTTCCCCGTCAGTTTTGGTTTGCCAAGAATGATGCGTTAGTCAATGTCGGTGTGAGTCAAACTACTGCGGTTAAAGGTCATGCTTGGTTAATTGAAAATGCAGGACATTTGCCTTTTATGAGTCAGCAATCGCTCTGTACTGAGCGGCTGTTGGCTTTTGCAAAAACACTGGAGGTCGAGCATGGCTGATGGTGCGCAGATGGATCAAGCATTCCAACGTAATACAGAGTCTCAACAGGCAGGCTCTCAACACCATGACGTTCAAGGTCGTATGCTACGAAGTAAAAATCAGGTGGCTCAGTCATTTAGCCACGCTGCACCACGATATGATTCGCTAGCGCGTTTACAAAGAGCGTTGGGTGATGAATTGCTCCGTTTTCTGGAAAACGAATACGCGACTAATACTGACTTAACCACTCAAGGGTTAGCTGGTGTAGGGTTGGATGTAGGTTCTGGCACCGGTGTTTACAGTTTGGCCCTCGCTCAAATTGAATCTGTCACACAGGTGGTATCTTTGGATATTGCTGATGGAATGCTCCGTTACGCGCAACAGCAGCGCCATCATGAAGCGATTAACTGGTTGCAAGCTGATGCAGAAAGCATCCCATTAGCAGAGGCGTCGGTAGATTTTATTTTTGCCAATTTGTCGTTGCAATGGAGTGAAAGGCCAAGCGTTTTGTTTGCGGAGTTAGCTCGTGTATTAAAACCTGGGGGCATGTTGGCGTTTAATACGCTAGGGCCGAAAACATTGCATGAACTTCGCCATGCTTGGGAAAATGTAGACCCATTTGTACACGTGAATGAGTTTATCGGTTTGTCTCAGCTGGTCGAAGCAATGCCCACAACATTGGTGGCTGATCGCTTCGAGTCCTTTGATAAAGTGCTGAGTTACTCGCAGCTGGGTGATTTGCTTAATGAACTCAAAGGCATCGGGGCATCCAATCATAATCAAGGGCGCCCGGCTGGTTTAGGAGGACGCTCACGGCTGAATGCACTGTATAACGCCTACGAAGGCTTTCGTAATAAGAACGATCAGCTACCAGCGACCTATGAAGTGATCTGTGGTGTTTTTCGAAAAAACATTTAGTGATTACCGTTAATCGATAAGTAGCTACAAACAGTCCATCAATTTTTTTATGAGTGATCTACCAGTAAGGTTAAACCATGGGCAAAGCATTTTTTGTTGCAGGTACAGATACCGATGTAGGGAAAACATTGGTGACTGCCGCACTTTTAAGAGCGGGTGCTAAACAAAACTTGAAAACGCTGGGTATGAAGCCGTTGGCCGCTGGTGCCTACGAATCAAACCAAGGTTTAGTTAATGAGGACGCTGTAATATTGATGGAAAACAGCTCGGTCGTTCTGCCTTATGCGCAAATTAACCCTGTATTACTCGAACCTGCTATTGCACCTCATATTGCTGCTGAAAAAGCCGGGAAGCGAATTACTGCGGATCGGCTGAGTGGTTTTTGTCGAGGCCTAAAAATGCAGCCTTCTGACTTGATGTTAGTGGAAGGTGCAGGGGGCTGGCGAGTACCACTTAACAACCGCGAAACCATGGCTGATTTGGCAATTAGCCTTCAATACCCAGTGATTCTGGTTGTAGGGATGAAACTGGGTT
>JBLXCH010000024.1:0-6712 GCA_048265065.1 Motiliproteus sp.
GCAGCGGAGACAGTTGCTAATTCGGCGAGTGTTTTGCTGGAGTTTAAAATGATAGGAATGCCTTGCTGCTTGAGCAAGTTAATGGCGGGCAATGCCGCTTGATACGAATAATCATGATGGTCTAACAAAGTCCCATCAAGATCAGTAAAAACCATCCAGTGACTCATTCAACCCTTATCCTTTTCTTTCTACATAGCGTGAGAGGCGGTGTAGATAACAAGATTGTTAACCCTAACAGTTTATCATTAAGCAGCAACCCTAGGCGTATGAATTTTTAGACGTTTTAACATTACGCCCACTATCTACTGCCTTTATTCATTTATTCTTATTGCCTTAACAAGCGAACATTAACGGGGCGTTCAGTCATGTTTGCTGTGGCACGATAAGGGTTAATATCTAAGCCACCGCGTCTAACATAGCGTGCATAAACACTCAGCTTTTCTGGCTTACAAAAGTGCAGCAAATCAGTAAATATCTGTTCCACACATTGCTCATGAAAATCACCATGCTCGCGATACGACACCAGATAAGCAAGTAATCCCGCGCGGTTCATTTTCGAACCTTCGTAGGTTATTTCAACACTCGCCCAATCTGGCTGACCCGTTACAGGACAGTTCGATTTCAACAAATGGCTTACTAGTTTCTCGCTCACTTTGTTGCTGGTATCTGCGCTAAGCAACTCAGGCGTCGGCGTGTAATTCTGCACTTCAATATCTTGTTGGTCGATGCACTCTCCTGAAAACCCGGCAAACACAGCCTCTTCGCCTACAGGTCGCAATGATACGGAAACCTCAGCACCGGCACTGGCAGACAAATCCTGCTGCATCAGGCGAACGATGTCTTCTCTGCTATCAAATCGCGAGAGATTGAAAGAATTCAAATAAAGCTTGAAAGATTTTGACTCGATGATATTTGGCGACAGTGCTGGCACTCGAAACTCCGCAACGGCAACCTGAGGAAGTCCTTTACTATTAAGCCAAGAAACCTCATAAGCATTCCATATATCCACGCCGATATAAGGACAAACGGTTGCGGTTTCTTGCCATTTATTGGCACGGGGAATAGGAAACAGCTGCTGAGGGTCATAATGGCAAACATATTCTGTTGCCTGACCTAACCCGCTTTGCTGGATATGAATTTCTTGGCTCATACTTGCTATAACACCTTTAAAAACCGCACAACAATGCTTCTACACGCCCGTAATTATTTTCTAGAACCTAAAACCTAAAACCTAAAAATCCTAACTACTGGCGTATACCTTTACCTGTTTTTAGCAAATAGTAAGCATAGCTATACATCACTACAACAAATGCGGAAATAATGCTAAAGGCCAAGCCAAGGTGAATATCTGAACTGCCGAGAATGCCATAGCGAAAAGCGTTAACCATATACAATATAGGATTTGCCAAAGAAACGTTTTGCCAAAACTCCGGTAACAAAGAAATTGAGTAAAATACACCACCCAAATACGTCAGCGGCGTCAACACGAAAGTAGGCACAATAGAAATATCATCAAAGCTATTGGCATACACCGCATTAATAAATCCACCTAACGAAAACAACAATGAGGTCAAAACCACCACTGACACAGTAACAATGACGCTATGGATTTGTAGATGCGTAAAAAATAACGACAAGCAAGTTACGATCAAGCCCACAATCAACCCTCTTGCCATCCCCCCGGCCAAATAGCCCAGTAGTATGACATTAGTCGAAACGGGTGAGACCAATAGTTCTTCAATATTACGTTGGAATTTTGTGCCATAAAACGACGACACCACATTCCCATATGAGTTAGTAATCACAGACATCATGATCAACCCAGGGACAATAAATTCCATGTAGCCATGGCCATCCATTTCACCAATTCTAGAACCAATGAGGTTACCAAAAATGACAAAATACAGGCTCATTGTGATAGCCGGAGGCAATAATGTTTGCATCCAAATACGGGTGAATCGACGAATTTCGCGGCGCACAATAGTCGCCAATGCAATGCTTTGTTCTTGAATATCAAACAAGGTTTTTATCCTGTTTAAAAATCAACGACTACTTCGTTGAAAATAGACTGGGTTAAGACGGTGTCACTAAATTATTATCGACCAAACGTACAAATAGCTCTTCAAGGCGATTACTTTGATTACGCATACTCAACACATTAACGCCCTGCTTATCCAATGCAGAAAACACCGTATTCAGCCCCTGACCTTTTTGTACATCAACCACCAAACAATTATCAGCCTCCAAGCGCACAGCATAACCTTCAATGCTAGGGGCCTCTTTTATAGGCTGATCAATGTCCAACATAAAGGTTTCGCTATTTAACTGTGAAAGCAATGCACGCTTGCTGGTATTAATTCGAATTTCACCTCGGTCGATAATGGCAATATTACGGCAGAGACTTTCAGCTTCCTCAAGGTAGTGCGTGGTTAAGATAATCGTTGTACCCGCATTATTTATTCTCGTCAGAAATTCCCACATGGAACGACGCAGCTCAATATCAACCCCTGCGGTTGGCTCATCTAAAATAAGGAGTTTCGGCTGATGTATTAAGGCGCGAGCAATCATCAAGCGGCGTTTCATACCTCCTGATAACATTCGCGAAACAGTATCTCGCTTATCCCAAAGCCCTAATGCTTTTAGATAATACTCAGTTCGCTCTTTCGCTAGTGCAGCAGGCATTCCATAATAGCCTCCTTGGGTCATGACAATGTCGGCCACTTTTTCAAACTGGTTGAAATTAAACTCTTGAGGAACAACACCGAGCATTTTCTTCGCATTAACGGCGTCTTTTTCAACGTCGTGGCCAAAAATTTCAACTTCCCCTGCAGTCTTATTCACTAAAGAAGAAACGATACCTAACGTGGTAGATTTACCAGCACCGTTCGGGCCTAACAGTGCAAAAAAATCGCCCTGCTCGACATCCAAATCAATACCTTTAAGGGCCTGAAAGCCGTTATTGTAGGTCTTTTCTAAGCCTCTAATCGAGAGCGCTTTAGTCATTTATAAACCTGTAATTTTGGTGTGAGATAGACAGTTAATGTGGGGGCTGGCGCGGTTATTTTCAATGGAAGCCCGGTGAAACCAAACAAGGTTTTTTTAAATGACAGCATGCTTCTTCAAACATAGAGAGCCTTTTTAAATAGACCCATCGCCTTACACACCATAAACTATCGTTTCTAGTTTTAAGGGTGAGCCAATGTCAGACACAAGCAATACTGCAGAGTTCCAGCTGCAACTTATCAAAGAATTCATTAACGTATTAGTGAAACAACCACCGTTCAACGACCCCAACATGGACAGTTTGGATCAAGATTTTCTTGAACAATTCGTTCGTCTAGCCAAAGCAATGGAAGCCCAAGAAGCTGACTTCCACTTCTTAGGACAAGATTTAGTAACACGCCTAATCCGTAATTACGCACGCTTAGCCCCTTTATTGGACCGTGAGCTGCTTTGGTTTTTTGGTGGCGACTGTTTACATTACATGCCTGACGAAGAAATCGCCATGTACCAAACCCTAGACGATCTAACGTACGAAGCGGCAGCGAACAATACGACCTTTGATCGAAAAGAAGCTAGAAATTTACTATTAAAGAAAAGCGCAGGGACTACAAAATCGTAGTCTCAGCGAGAGCTGATGCAAAAAGAAAATAGATAAAATGAGATCAAACTCAGACGGTAACTATAAACAAAAAATGAGTTTGTAAAAGAGAACATCTTTGGAGCGGGAAACGAGACTCGAACTCGCGACCCCAACCTTGGCAAGGTTGTGCTCTACCAACTGAGCTATTCCCGCGAAAGAGGCATTTAGGTTGGTATCCCGTAGGGGGTTCGAACCCCTGTTACCGCCGTGAAAGGGCGGTGTCCTAGACCACTAGACGAACGGGACACATCCTAAAAAAAACGAACACTCGATAATCATCGAGATTGGAGCGGGAAACGAGACTCGAACTCGCGACCCCAACCTTGGCAAGGTTGTGCTCTACCAACTGAGCTATTCCCGCAATGGTATCCCGTAGGGGGTTCGAACCCCTGTTACCGCCGTGAAAGGGCGGTGTCCTAGACCACTAGACGAACGGGACACGTTCGTAATTCCTGCGTAGCTAAATAATGGCTATTGAAGGAGGCGCGTATAATAGGGATTTATAAAAAATGCGTCAAGCGTAAGCACAGAAAAAAGTGACAAATTCCGTCGTTTTTCATCAACCTGAAAAAAAACACACAAATAATTGAAAAACGCCTACACTTAAACAGGTGTCCAAGCGGTTAGCAAAGGAGAGAATCTCTCGGACAGCTACGATCTAAAATATATAGGAAGCATGCATGAATCCTATTCTCTTCGGAGCATTGGTAATAGGCGTAATGTCTATTGCAGTTTTAGCGGCCTATATTTCTAACACGCTGGAGCAAAATCGTAAGCTCAAACAGCGCATGCTTGACGATTTATCAACAAATGTGAATGAGGCAGACAACTACCTCTATAACATCCCTCCTTGTTATTTACCCACAGAGATCAGACAGTTTTTGATGGAGTTCCTCGAGGTTCAATACCGTAGTTTACTCAGCGTCGATCCCAAAAACAGCACTTTCAAAGACTCTATCAACAATCTACAAACGCTGAAAACGGAACCTTACACTCACAACCCCGACCCTAAAGGACTTGTTTTTAGCGATGTAATAACAGCTAGAAACAGTGCTGAACGTGTGAGGGACATGACCAATTTCCTTGTTCGGTTACATAATCAAGGCTTAGTGAACAAGGAAGATGCCAAGAAACTCGTCAACCAAAGTAAAGTCATGTACTTGTTATCCAAAACCGAAACTGACCTTATTGCGGCTAAACACATAGCCAAACAAGGCAAACCCAAGGTTGCACTACTTCGCTACGCGGAATGCACAGAGAGGCTGAAAATCTTCGAAGCAAAAAATCAACTACCTAATCGACGCCGACTTTTAGACCGCTGTATCGACGAAACCAATGAACAAATCCAAGCCACCCTAGCACGAATTAGCGATACGGCGCCTGAATTAAAAGAACAGGGCAAGTGGGACGATTTTGATACAAACAAAGAGGGCAATGCAGACTGGCAAGTGAAGCAAAGTTACGACTAGCTTGCCTGTTATGACGCCACTTCATCTGTGACTTTTATGAATACAGCCATCGCAGCTACACAGCGGCCGAGCCCTGGACCATAATATTTCCCTAGTACTTTTTAAAGTCACCGTAAAATACTCATCTTAGTGATATGCTAAAACCATCGACGTCTTTTTCATGTTTTTTGAAGTTCATACACTGGTAAAATTGATATTTTATAATGGTGAGCAAAGCACTGTATAAAAACACACTGCAGTCATCATAAAAATATACTGCTGTCATTACACTTGTTAGCATGATGAGTAGCATAAAAACATTTTAACAATTAACGTTTGATAGACCAGATAACAAGTAAAGTTGGTTTCTAATGAGAGTCGCTTTTTACATCGTAATATTCTTGATTGCTTACGGCTCCTTATACCCTTTTAACTTCCATTTTGACCAACCGACTCACGACAAAATACAAGCATTATTTAACTTCGATCTGCGCCACACAAGAATCAGCGATTTAATCTCAAACGTCATACTCTTCATCCCGTTTGGCATTTTAGCTCAAGCTATTTATCCCTTTAAAAAATCGACAAAAAGTACACTCATCATATTATCGTTCGGTTTCGCTTTTGCTTTTGTAGTACAAGGATTACAACTATGGGCTCATGGCAGATTACCATGGGGTGGAGATGCGCTCTGGAACTTATTGGGCTGCGCAATCGGCATTGTATGCTATGAAGTTTTACGTATTGATCGGTATAAAGCACTTTCAGCGTTAAATAACAGACAGCAAATAAGCACCGTTTTAGTTATCGCACTATTGGCAATGGAGCTTGCTCCTTTCGCGCCTACTTTAGATTTTGATGTCTTTAAAAATAACTTAAAGGCGGTTTTATCAGACCCTAAAGTCAATACCTTCTGGCTCTTCGAAAACACTGTATTTTGGCTTTGCTCTTTCTTTTTAATTCGTTATATCAACCCAGTATGGAATCGCTGCAGCGTTTATATTCCACTCGTATGCTCACTACTGTTAATTAAATTCATTGTGATATCCAGCGGAGTTAGCCTGTCCCAGCTCTTTGCTGGCATCCTCGCCATAATGCTTTGGTACTTCTTTCAAAAATTCACCACCGCAAAAGGGCTTGCGCTATTAGCAACCCTCGCCATTGTCGGTAATGGATTATATCCATTTACGCTAAAACCCGAGCCAACCAGCTTCCATTGGATTCCTTTCACCGGCTCCTTAAACGGTAATATTTTGCTTAATATTATCGCCGTTTCTAAAAAAATGGTCTTTTATGCTGTCATGCTGTGGCTAATTTTTCTAAGCGGTAAGCCATTAAAATTCAGCATTTTCGCAACCAGCCTGATTATTTTCCTTTCTGAATACACACAATCATTTTTCACTAATTCTGTCTCAGAAAGTACCGATGCAGTACTGGTGCTTATACTCGGTTTTATTATTCATCAGCAGTTACAGAAAACGAATACGCTACAAGCATCATCAGAACCCGTACCGCACCACCAAAATTCTACACCGGCAGCGATACCACCTTCTCCATCAAGCTCAGCTCATACAAGCTACATCCCCACGCTGGACGGTTTACGAGGTATCGCTGCTCTATC
>JBLXCH010000024.1:6812-36776 GCA_048265065.1 Motiliproteus sp.
CCACCTTCTCCATCAAGCTCAGCTCATACAAGCTACATCCCCACGCTGGACGGTTTACGAGGTATCGCTGCTCTATCTGTTTTTATCGTCCACTTTCAACAATTCACCGATTACAAAAGCACTGTTGCCTTTATTGATATAGAACGCTGGATGATTAATGGAAATACGGGGGTTGCATTATTTTTCGTACTCAGCGGATTTTTATTATCAATTCCATTCTGGCAAGCCAGTAAAGAAAAACAGCTCCCTAGTATAAAAAACTATATGACCAATAGGGCTATCAGGGTTATACCCATCTATTACCTCTGTTTGTTTGGGATTCTGGCATTAAAAGGCTTTCAAGGCTCCGAAGCTAACCTCAACAATATCATTACGCACGTACTGTTTTTACATAACCTCAAAGACTATCAAGTCATGAGTTTAAACCCGCCTTTTTGGACGTTAGCTGTCGAGTTCCAGTTTTACCTACTTTTACCTTTACTCTTCCTGGG
This sequence comes from Motiliproteus sp., assembly GCA_048265065.1. Taxonomy (GTDB): domain Bacteria; phylum Pseudomonadota; class Gammaproteobacteria; order Pseudomonadales; family Balneatricaceae; genus Motiliproteus. Next base: position 7,304 of record JBLXCH010000024.1, read on the forward strand.
GCTCAGTCGACTTAATTACCGAAATGGGCAAGTTTTATGCTTTTTATTAATTTTCACAGTCTACTTTGCTTACCGCAGCTCCATGTTCGCTCTAGAAAGCTGGGAAGCATGGCCTATAAAAATCCCTCTGGTTTGGCCTTTCCAGATTGAGGTTTTTAATAGTAACGGTGCTTCATTAACCTATTCACTGTTCGCTCACCTTCCTCATTTTTTAATCGGCGTATTCGCAGCAAGCTTATATCGGTTGAAAACGAAACCTTCGGCAGCCACTGAAGCACTTTTTTGGCTATCCGCAGTTTTGATTTTTATCATCTTGGCCACGCCACTGGATGAGGTGTTTCAGATGGACTTTGGCCGCTATAATTTCCCCGTAATACCACTTTTATTAGGCATCATCGTTTTCACGGCTCCTTCTACATCGCTAGCAAGACGATTATTGGAGTTATCAGCCGTTAAATGGGTAGGGCTAATATCCTATGGTATTTACCTGTATCACTACCCTATTCAGAAAGCGGGGAAGATGCTTTTTAACAAAGCACAGGTAGACATTTCGCAACATCCTTTTCTCTACCTGGCATTCACTTTAACCGTCACGCTTATTACTGCCTTCATCTCGTACAAACTCATTGAAAAGCCGTTAATGTCACGATTTAAAAGGCATTCAGCGAGCACCAACACAGCTCCCAAACACAACGATGCAAGGCCTGCTCAGGAAAGTCTGACAGCTATTGATGTTGTACGACCTCGCACTACAGAGACCGCCGCACTCTCAGGCAGCAGCGAAACACAAGAGCCGTCAACTAAGAAAAAAACATACCATAGAGCAAGCGCCAACAAACGAAACCGAGCACCTAAAAACAAGCGATTGATACTATTAGCAACAGCTTCTGTCTTGATTATTGCTGCTATTCTTTTCGCAACCCCAAACACCCCAAAAGTAAACGTTTTCCAGCCTGAGTGGTCTAGCAGCAAAACACCAGAGATGATTTTTGACCACCACGCCCATACGACCTATTCCGACGGAAGCCTAAGCATCAATCAGTTAGTGGAGAATGCCTTTATTGGTGGATGTGATGCCCTCGCCATTACCGACCATAGTCTAAATGGCAGCATTTCAACGCAGAAGTTTGCCGAAATCAGCAAGGTCAGGAAAGCCTACCCCGGGCTACTAATTCTTTCTGGTATAGAGCTGGGAATGCCTTCATATAAAGGGAGAGAGCACGTCAATATTATTACGACGCCAGATCTCGAGCGTTCGCTGCTACCTAAAATCATGGATGCACTGCAACAATCATCCTCACTGAAACCACAACAAAAAGATGAATTTGTACTCAACACGATCAACTCGATCACTGATGCAAAAAACAACACGATAGCCATTTATAACCACCCAAGCCGTAAAGATAAAACAGCTTCAGAAAACATCAATGACATCAACCAGTGGAATCAGGAACAAGCTTATATCACCGGTATTGCTGGAGCACCGGGGCACCAGAACAGGTCCACTATTGGTTCTTATTTCTCAAGGTTCAGTACTCAAGACCGATGGGACCCCGCAGTTGCAACGGTAGGCGGAACCTGGGATCAACTTTTACAGCAAGAACAACGTATTTGGGGGGCAATCGCGTCATCAGATTACCACAGCAAAAGTATGGATTATGATCCTTGCGCTTTTTCACGCATACATGTGAATACGCCTTCTCACGACTACGCTGGGCTAATGCAAGGCATAAAAGCAGGAACCTTTTGGGCAGATCATGGACAGCTGCTCTCCCGCTACGACTTCAGCGTGTCAGTAGAAGGCGCTTTACAACCAGCCTATCCAGGCGCTGAATTAGCGTTAACTGAAGCAGAATCCTTGTTAGTTGTTGATATAAGCTTCGACAAAACCTCGCGCTATGCAGATGATTTTATGCGGGTTGACATCATTTCTAACTGCTCAACCGGTGAAGTAACCGCAACCTCTAAATATCTTCAGCCTAGCGAGGCAGCGACCAATGTTTATCTGATTCTTCCCGAGGAAAAAAATAATTGCTACGTTCGCAGTCGGGTTGTTCGAGAGACACCTGAAGATAATGATTTAAGCGCTTACAGCAATCCGGTTTTCATCACATTTTAAGGTCCGGCTTTTATCGTACTCTCGAATCATTACCTTCACTCTTAACATCAGAATTAACAAAAGAATTAACAACAGAATTCACCAAAAATCACAGGCTATCGGAACCTCTGCCGTAAAATAACCTCTGAATACTTAACAACTTGAAAGGTTATTCATGATGACTTACCCCATTAGTGGCTCTTGCCAGTGCGGCAACGTTCAGTACCGTTTATTAAAAGCACCGCAGCTAGTCGCTGCTTGTCATTGTAAGGAGTGTCAAAAGCTCTCGACTAGCGCCTTTAGTATTACTGCCATGGTCGATAGTAGCGACGTCGAGTTTGAAGGAGAGCTCGCGCACTGGGAGCGACGTTGTGATAGTGGCAACATCAGTGCGGCTAAGTTCTGCCCGACCTGCGGGAACAGAATCTATCATTATAATCCTGACGCTCCGGATAGTATCAAACTGAAACCTGCGAACTTGTCAGACACTAGTATTCTTAACCCCTCTGTTCATATATGGACAAGCCAGAAACAGGATTGGTATGAGATCCCTAGCAACGTCAAAACACACCCTGAGCAGCCCTGAAGCCTGTGGGTTATAATGAAATAACGACTCTATTTTAATTATAAACGTTGCCCCCATTAGATTGCATTTTCTCTAAAAAACGGGGCAGCACGTGATGATGAGAATGCCGCATGCAACAATTAATCAATGGTGAAGAGCGCCGTTCAGGTTTCGATCGCCGTAAAACACCTGATCGCCGTGAAGACATACGCTTTGAACCCAGTAAACCACCTCGTCGCAAGCTCCCATATGGTCGTCGCCAAGGTGAGCTGACAGCGTGGCAGCAATCCTCCGTGTGAGGACTAACCGTTATTCAACTAAGAGCATCATAACGCACATGGGGATTGGTTCATCATTTAAAAAAGCCATAGGAAACGACCGTGTTGACGGTTTTCAACAGCAGGTCAAACGTACGCTGACACAAGGGCTAGAAAAACATATTAGTATTGCCGTTACCGGACTGAGTCGAAGCGGAAAAACGGTTTTTATCACCGCCCTGACCCAACACTTGCTCAATGCTCACCGTTCCACTTCACTGCCTTTTCTATCGGCAGTCGCTGAGAGCCGCATTATCAGTGTGAAGTGTTTAGCAGATGATACCCATGATGCCTTCCCTATTGCTGAATCGATCAGTGCATTACAACAAGAGCCTCCTTTATGGCCGGTGCCTTCCACTGACCTGCGCACGATTCGCTTAGCTATACGCTACCGTCCACGTAGCAGACTGCGAACACTATTCTCAGAAGCATCAACGTTATACCTTGATTTGATCGACTACCCTGGCGAGTGGTTGCTTGATTTGCCCTTACTACAAATGGACTTTAAGCACTGGTGCCAATTTCAACAGCAATTACTCACTGAGCCTACTCATGCCAGCAGAGCAAAAGAGTGGCTCACCCAACGCAACGCCGTGAATTGGCAACAACCTGTAAGCCAAGAGCAGCTCCGAACGCTCACCCTGGGTTACAAAGCACTCCTTGATTCCTTTAGAAACGACGGCTTCAGCTTGTTGCAGCCAGGCAGGTTAGTGTTACCCGATCATCAGCAAAGCAATTCATTACCATACCTGTTCCCACTTTCTCCTGATTTATCGGCAACTGCTACCGACGAGAAAACGTCAGGCTACGAAACACTAGAAGCCAATTACTACCGTTATCGTGATGAACAGATCAAACCTTTTTACCGCCAACATTTCTCACAGTTCGACCGACAAATTGTTTTAGTGGACTGTTTAAAAGCGCTCAACCAAGGCAAAGCCTGCTTCGATGACATGCAGTTAGCGTTAACTACTGTGCTAAAAAGCTTTTCTTATGGTAAATCGAGCCTATTAAGACGTTTATTTAAACCGCGAATTGATCGAGTGCTATTTGCCGCGACCAAAGCCGATCACGTAACACCTAACCAACACCATAACCTTGATCGTTTTATGCAATTGGTCATTGATGCCGCACAAAGAGAATTAACCTTTGAAGGGATAGAAACACAGTGTCTAGCGCTCTCTTCTGTCCGTTCTACTGAGCTAGCACTGGCTAAAGTAGACGGTCAGCAACTCTCTTGTTTGCGCGGTTTTGATAAACACAGCAATGAAGAAATTGCGCTATTTCCTGGAGAAATTCCCACAGAATTACCAACCGTCAGCGACTGGAGCAGTGATCGCTTTCAATTTGTTGATTTTGCACCTAAGCGCCTGCCTCAACAAACATTGCTGTCAGAGCATCATATCCGACTTGATCAAGCATTAGAGTTTCTTATCGGGGACTCGTTATGAGCGACCAAAAGATCACATGGAAAAAGCCCGTGCAACTCGACCCGAGTACACTCACATCACAAAGCACTATTCCTCCAGTGCCACCGCAATCGTTTGACCCACAACAAATCACGCCTGTGGATAACGACCAAGAACCCGCACTGATAGTAAAAAAGAAAAAGAAAACATCCCGCAGACGCTGGCTTTCCGTTGCAGTCTCAGGCTTTTTAGGGGTTATCGTGGGTAGTGAGCTGTATCGTTTTATCAGCTGGGGTTTCGAAATTAGCACTCTGCTCGGTACCACCTTCACAGCTCTGTCTAGCGCACTGTTTATCGCAGCAGGGTATTGGATTTACGACGCTCTGCGTGGGTTACGGCAATTAGCCAAAACAGAAGAGTTACACCAGCAAGCACAAAAACTAGCAACCAGCGAACAACACGGCAATGCCCACACATATCTAAAAAGGCTTGATAAGCACTTACTCAATACGCCGATGAATGTTTCATTCAAAGAGGCCATCCGACAAGTTGACTCGGCATACAACGACCGGGAAATCATCCAGTTTGTTGCTAACCATAGCCTGACCGAACAGGACCAAGCGGCCAAGCGCTGCATCAAACAACACAGCATACAATCTGGCTTAATGGTCGCGCTAAGCCCCTACGCCACTTTTGACATGTTATTAGTAGGATGGCGTAATTTAAAAATGCTGCGAGAAGTCGCTGCTATCTACGGCATTGCCCCCGGCGTTGCCACTCAATGGAAATTGCTCCATCAAGTTCTTCATAACATCGCCTTCAGCGGTTTAAGTGAATGGCTAATTGACGCAGGAACACAAGCACTAGGGACCTCATTAACCGGTCAAGTTTCTGCCCGTGCTGCGCAAGGAATAGGAGCAGGGCTATTTACTGCACGTACCGGTACTAATGCCATGCTACTCTGCCGGCCACTCCCTCTTAGCCAATCAGCGAAGAGAGAGCTGACCCAAATCCACACGCAGATCATCAATGCAATCGCACAAAACTCAACCACCACACAGCATACGGGCGAAACAGATCGAACGAAGGAGACATAGATTCATGAGACGTCTAGCCAATCAAGGACGCACTTTTCTGCTGACTTTACTGTTGGTATTACTGACAGGCTGCTCAACAGATGGATGGCAAACCGCGAGTAGAGAACCTGCAAACCTTGCACCTGATCCAGCAGCAACTCCTGAGGCTGTGATCCAAATCTATGCTGCTGACGCTTGGGGCTGGCGAGGCATTTTTGCTGTTCACACGTGGATCGCGGTCAAACCATCTAATGCTGATCGCTATACTGTTTATGAAGTTGTCGGCTGGCAAGTCAAGCGAGGTTTACCTGCATTACGCGTCTATCAAGAGCGTCACCCTGACCGTTACTGGTATGGCTCGAAGCCTGCGTTAATATGGGAAAAACAAGGTGCTGGCACTGATCAAATCATTGCCGATCTTGAAGCTGCCGTAAACCGCTACCCATGGAAAGATCAGTATCGAGTTTTCCCAGGACCAAATAGCAATACGTTTCCTGCGTGGGTTATCAATAACGTTGAAGGCATTGATGCAGAGTTACCGTTTAGAGCTATCGGCAGTGGTTACGCAGATTAATCAGCCGCGACTCGCTGAATTTATAGACAATTGAAGCTTATAGCGCACCAGTATTTATTGTTATTATTGCTAGCTCTAGGCAGCAGTACTTTTACAAATGCGGTGAGAAACCGGCGTGAGTGTAACTAATGAGTAGTTCCAGCAACCCCCAGCCAGAAAAAGCTACGGCACAACCGAAGAAAAGCCGCCGAGGGCTCTATAAACTTGTTTTTTGGTTAGTGGCTTTTTGTGCTCTCACTTACTTTTTGCAGCAACAAGGCCCCATCAGCATAAATGGTATCGATTTAACGGTTCCCGTTTCTGAGTAGGCTATTCGGGACAAGCCCTAGTGAAGTGAAGTGAAGTGAAGTGAAGTTAAGGTAAAGTTAAGATAAAACCTGGTCATTGCTGCACACACCTGAAGGAAACTACATGCGTTACTTACTTGGTGTAGTCTTACCCGCTCTACTGCTTTCCCTACTCGCTTATATAGTGATTCTGATGAACACCGGCAACGGCTCATTTATCGGTTTGGGTGTCATTATTATTGCCATGATCGTTATTCCTGCTAACGCTATTATTAGCGCGCTTTATCTCTACGGACACCGCCAGTACTCTCTTCCTTATGTCCTGATTCGCTGCTACCTATTTGCAGCAGCAGCGCCATTCATCGGTATGTTTCTACTATTTTTATGAGAAACATAACTCGTAGTTGGACGTATTTTTTACAATTAAACATAGGCATTCTCCTTAAAGACTGGTATTTTTCCACCATCCTTTCGGTGCCTGTTCCAACAGGTGAAACGGGAAACAGGTGCGCTTTATGACAGAGCTAACCCTGTACTGCCCCCGCAACGGTAAATAAGCGCTAGGAAGCATGGCTTCCGCCACTGTAGTCCGCACACAATTGAGTGTTAATTAAGTGCGTATCTCGGCAATGGGAAGGCGGCAGCTTAACTTATGAGTCCGGAGACCGGCCAAGAGGAAACAAAGCGAAGCCTCATGGTTTCAACATTCAACGTCGTACGGTGGGTATGACACACTTTGGAGTATTCTCATGCATATTGAACCCGGTATCGTTGATGGTGCCAAAATTTTACTGAGCTACGGCACAGCAGCTGCAGCGATCGGCTTGACCACTAAATCAGCGTGGCAAACCATTCGTCAAGATGGCCCCATCTCTCTGGCAAGTCGTAGCGTATTGACCACGCTATTAGTATTCATCTTTTTTGAAGTAATGCCTCACTACGCTGTTGGCGTTTCCGAAGTGCATTTTATTCTTGGTTCTACATTATTTTTGCTATTTGGTGCCGCCCCTGCCGCAATAGGTTTAGCGTTAGGTTTGCTGGCTCAAGGCGTTTTCTTTGCCTCTTTCGATTTACCTCAATATGGCATGAACGTCACAACACTATTACTACCGTTGTTCGCGATGGCTATGATCGCCCGTCGTATTATTCCTGAGAATACTGCTTACGTTGATATCACTTACGCACAAGCTCTACGCCTGTCTTTAGTGTACCAAGGCGGTATTATTGCTTGGGTTGGTTTCTGGGCTTTTTACGGCCAAGGCTTTGGCGCAGAAAACCTTGGCGCTATTGGCAGCTTTAGTCTTGCTTACATTAGTGTTGTCTTGATCGAGCCTGTATTAGACCTAGCAGTTCTCTTTGGCGCGAAGGCATTTTCTCGCTTCCGTCACAGCCCTCTTGTTGAAAAGCGTCTCTTTAACCGCGCTTAAACAACAGACTGAAAAGGCCCTTGCAGGGCCTTTTCTGCTTCTAAATGACCAGCAATGCCTGCTACCTTCTTTTTCAAAAAAACCATTCGTGAACGAGGCCGCCAAGGGCTCATCGGCACCTTTATTTTCACTGCAATTTTTGCCGCCATTGATAGTTATCTGCTACACCAACCCTTACAGATTGGGCATGTTGTTGGCACTTGGTTTGCCGGTCTTTTGACGCTTATTGCTCTATTGATGACTTTATGGAGTGTTTTGCTTTTAATCAGCAAAGATGCATGGATTATTGAGGTTACCGAAGTACATTTTAATTGGCAGGCTCCTAACAATACTGACGAAGAAAGTTTTAGCCTCCCTCTTAGCTCTATCGAAAAACTTTGCTGCATCACGGACACCCGTCAACTCACCAACACTGTTTACCAATTAATAACTACCACAGAACGTATAATACTCCTCAAGCCCAATGTATCTGGCGTGGATATCCAGCAACTGCTTGAGTCTTTAGCGTCTCAAGGGATAGCAGTTGTAGAGCAAACAAATAACCATCATGGAGCAAGAGATGGATAAGCGAATCAGCATGATTACCTTAGGGGTAAAGGATCTCGAAAAATCTATCGAGTTTTATGAAAAGGGGTTGAGATTCCCCCGCATGGACTCTCCACCGAGCGTTGCTTTTTTTACTTTAAATGGTACTTGGCTAGGTCTATTTGGCTACGATGAGTTAGCAGAAGATGCGCAAGTCGCCGCCGACGGCACTGGTTTTAAAGGGGTGAGTCTCGCTCATAATGTTGAGTCTGAAGCGGAAGTCGATGCCGTTATGCAACAAGCCCTAGACGCTGGGGCTACATTAACGAAAAAACCACAAAAAGTCTTTTGGGGTGGGTATTGTGGCTATTTTGCCGATCCTGACGGTCATTTATGGGAGATCGCGCACAATCCTTTTTGCTGGATAGGGCCAGAAGCGACACAAAAGTTGTCATAGAGTAGCTACTAGTCGCTATGCAGTTAGTAGCTATGCAGTTGTAGCTATGCAGTAATTGTTTAATAGCTGTGTAGTAATTACCCATGTGAACGTCTATTCAACCCGTCTAACCGAAGCGCTTCATCATAACCATTGCTGTAAGGTTTGCTTCAAGGTATCGGCTAAAATAGGTTTGGTTAAAAACGCGTCCATTCCGGCTTTCTCGCATCGGCATTTATCTTCAGGAAAAGCATCAGCAGTTAACGCAACAATAGGGATTGCAGCCTGACTCGTATTAGTTTCCCAGCGACGGATCGTTTCCGTCGCCGTATAACCATCCATAATGGGCATATTAAGATCCATCAAAATTACATCAAATTTCTGACCTTCTTTAATAATCATCTCAACAGCTTTTTGGCCATTTTCAGCCAAGGCAACATCTACCCCCATTCTCGACAAAATCGCTTGGGCCACCATACGGTTTGTTTTGTCGTCTTCAACCACTAACACTCGGCCAGTCAGGACGTCTGCCGACGGGTTATTCTGAACCTGATCAATGTCACAGTATTCAGCGCCTTCACTAACATCCCAATGTCTGCGTTGCATACATACCTGAAACCAAAAGCGAGCCCCACCTTCGGCTCTGTTTTCAACGCCAGCATCGCCATTCATCAGCCGACTGAGACTTCTCACAATTGACAACCCTAGTCCAGAGCCACCATATTTACGGGTTGTAGAATCATCTGTTTGAACAAAAGGTTCAAACAACATGCCGATTTTTGCTTCCGGCACGCCAATACCTGTATCACTAACAGAAAACTCAACGATGGAATGGTCGTCTCGCTGCTGGATTTCTTTAACCGTGATATCGACGTCGCCAGCAGCCGTGAATTTGATCGCATTATTAACCAAGTTCGATAGCATTTGGCGTACCCGCAAAGGATCACCTATATAGGATAGATGACTATCAGGGTCCACTTTAACCCGTAACTGCAACCCCTTGTTTACTGCCATTTCGTTAAAGAGTTTCGATACCTCAGCTAAAACCGCAGTCAACTCCACCGCGCCACTTTCAAGAGATATTTTTCCTGCCTCCACTTTTGAAATATCTAAAATATCATTCAATAACGATAACAAGGTCTGCCCCGAATGCATTATTGTCCGGGCATATTGCTGTTGTTTCTCTACGACAAGGTCTTGGCTTTCTAACAATTGAGCCATACCCAAAATCCCATTCATGGGTGTCCTAATTTCATGGGACATGGTTGCAAGAAAGCGGCTCTTTGCAATGTTGGCCGCTTCTGCTTTCAGTGTGGCGTCATGCAGCTTCTCTTCTGTTCTTTTAAGCTCAGTTATATCGCTAATAGTGCCGATCCAACCAGTGGAGTTATGTTGATCATCAGTCACGACGTTAGCCAAACAAAGTACCCAAACTACGGAGCCATCTGACTTTTGGATACGGTATTCAGAACGAAAGCTGTTAGCCTGACTAAGTACGCGTCTCCACTCAGATATAACCCGTTTTTGATCATCTTGGTGAATCGATCCTAACCACCCTTGTTGGCACGCATCAGCAAAAGAAATCCCTGTTATTTCAGTCCAACGCTGACTGACAAAAGTTAGTTTTCCATGACTATCGCATTGCCATAAAGCAGAAGGAGATAATTCTGAAAGGTGACGATAACGTGACTCACTATTAGCAAGGGCCTCTTCACTTTGCTTACGAAGACTAATTTCTTGATGAGTACCCGACACCCAAAGAGGCTTACCCTCTTCAGTCCAGTAGGACACACGTCCTCGGTCAACCACCCAAATCCATTGACCGTTTTTATGACGCATTCTGGCTTCACACTCATAGTTCGGCAGTTCTCCAGCAAAGTGCCTTTCCAACAATTCTAAAGACTTTTTCTGATCCTCCGGATGGCAAAGGGTTTTCCATGTATCAATAGAAGTCGGCATAAGCTCGTCTAACGAATAACCGACCATTTCAGCCCAACGTTCATTACAAATCGTTTGACCGGTTTCAACGTTCCATTCCCAGGTTCCTGCTCGAGTCCCTTCAATGACTCGTTGATACTGGTCTCGTTCTTTCTCCAACGAGTTTCGTGACTCCCGCACAACACCAATCATGTTGTTAATGGTGTCTGATAGTAATGAAAGCTCTCGGTACTGGTATACGGGGACAGCAGTGGTTGGTATACCGTGATCGTCTTGTACCGCGAGAACACCTGACATGCGTTTCAACGGTCTAATTAAAAACGAGATGGTGATATAAATTACCAAGCCAATCAGCAATATAAGCATAACTGCGCTAGAAATTAGGTTATTGACCAACACCTGAGACAATTGTTGGTCAATTTCGTCGCTAGAGATGTAAACACTGACCTGGCCAATCGCATCATCAGAAGTAGAACTAACCAACTCTGTAGAATAAAAGAAGGCTTGATCAATAAGTTTCTGCTGGTTTTCGCTATCAGGCTTAAAACTTTCAAGCTGATTTTTACTGGTCCGCACAAAACCACTCAGATAACTCGACTGCCCGGTTAATTCACCGAAAGCATAGTTCGAGACAACTATCGCTGAATACCCCGTTGACTCTAACTCTTTTCTCACCAATTGCTCATAGTCGTTAATCGCAAAAGCTTTCATGAAGGGTTCAATCGTTTCGCTCAAGCGGCCCAAACTTTTATAAGCGTCCGTATGAATACGCTCCACCACAATATGACGCTGATAGTAGTATTCATAGACGGCTTTACCGCTCAACACCACCGTAACGGAAAGCACGACCGCACCAATGAACAACTTGAGTAGAGAAGGACGAGATGCTTGGAGGTGATAGCCCATAGCCATAGCTGTCCCGCTAAGGGATGACACCTAATACGTTACGTTGAATAACTGGCAACTGCTCATCAATTGAATCAGCCGATACAGGCAATACTGGCAGTAAAATCTCCTTTTTAACTTTTTCTCCCTCTAAATGATCAACCAGTGCGTTAGCTGCTTCCTCACCCATCAAAAAAGGTTGCTGCATACCAGCACCAACCAGTTTTTCTTGTCGAATTAGTGACAAGTACTCCGGTTCTGCATCAAAACTAATCAAGAGTACTTGATCACGCTTCCCTGCAGCATCGATCGCATCCAAAGCGGCTTGATAATGTTGAGAGGTCTGCAGCCAGATAGCAGCTAGATCAGGCACGTTTAACAATAGGTCATGAGCAAACTGGTAGGTTTCATCCCGTGTAAACGCGGTTTGCTGCAACAAGCTTGCAACTTTGACGTTAGCCGCGTTCATGGCTTGCATAAACCCTGCTGTACGCATTTGTCCGTTAGAACGTTTTTGCGGTATAGCGATGATGCCCACACGACCGTTTTCTAAACCGGCCTCCTTCATCGCTTCAGTTAGCATTTTTCCTATCTCGTAGGAGCCTTGATAGTTATTCGAAGCGATATAACTCACATACTGTCCTTCATCAGCACCAATATCAGCAATAACAACAGGTACTTCTGCTTGATCTGCCAATTTCAGCATCGTCACCGCAGCAGACGAGTTTGTAGGTGAGATAATCACTCCTTTGACCCCTGAATTAATCGCCGTCAGCATATTCGCCAATTCTGTTTTAGCGCTATTTTCAGCCGTGTAGACATTAAGGGTATAACCCAACTGCTCAGCCCGATGCGCCATTCCTTTTTTTAAAATCTCCCAGAACGGAATTCGAATATCAGAAACGACATAAGCGATACGTGCTTGTTCAGCGGACACAACAACACTAGAAAGCAAGAGACATACAAAAACGGTGGTGCTACGAAAAAAATGCCGCGGGGAAAAGCCCATGTGAAACCCTTATGATCTTATCTAAAGCTCCTTTGAATATAGATCATTTTTAAAGGATTACCTGTAACAAGGAATAGAGTCTATGAGGGAAGGTGAGGTGAAAAGAAAAGAAAGAAAGAAAGAAAGAAAAGAACACTGAACCATGATGGGTCAGCGTTCACCTATTTATGTAAACTGGTGGCTATTCGCCTGACAAAACTTGTATCAACGCTTCTTCATTTAAAATTTCTTGAAGTTGGGCTTTATAGGCTCTCAAAATATTATTCTGTGGAGACTCATTCGATTTCTCTTCTATAACATCTCGGTCTTTATAACGTTCTTCGAACACTTTTCCATTTTCAGAATCATAAACAAACACCGAAGTTTCAGTATCAAAATTAAACGCCGTGACCCAATTTAAATTAATTTTGAAAAACCATTCATGTAGTTCAAGCAAGAGTAAAAGATCTGATTGATTATCAACCAACTGTTGCTGTACCTGTTCAACGCTAGGGTATTGATCGAACTGAACAAGCGCTACATTCCAACCGGAGTTATCAAGCCCCGTAACAACTCTATGCCCAATAAATTCAGATAAATTCTTTTCTTTATCACCGTCTTCTGTTGCTAACACTGGATTCACATGCCAATCAAAAGGGATGCCAAAGGCACTATGAACAACACCTATGAATTCTTCAGATTTCCCTTCGCTAACCCGTGCACGATTATCAACAACCGCTACTAAAACTTTTTCTTCAACAAGATAATTAGCATCTGGAGACTGTTCATTTAAAGGAATTGGTGTCGCACAGCCAACAAGCAGCAACGCTAACAACGCCGCTAAGGTCAGTTTAATTAAATGCATTTATTCGATCCTTGAGTAATTAATCGTCCGTAATTGAGCGATTGAATGATTTAAAGTGGCTTAGTTGCCACCAAGTTGATTAATGTTTCTTCCCGCTGTGGTGCCGGTGTTGGTGTAATTCCAAACCAGTTTTCTAAAATGCCTAAGTCCTCTCTGCTCCACCATAAAAATGGATACGAGATTGATTGCTCTTCAACCTCAAAACCAGTATCTCGTATCAGCGCTAGATACTCATCGGCGGTTTTCTGAACATCCATTGGGTGTCTAAAAAGAAGTTTTATCATCCATGAATGAATATAACGTCGGGTAGATTCTGCGAACAGCATAATACCACCGGGTTTAAGCACACGATAAAACTCGCTTAGTGCTTTTTCTTGATTCAGCAGGTGATGGAAAGTCTGATGGCAAAACAACAAATCAACACTATTATCAGGCAATGCTAAGCTAGAGCTAGCGCCTAATAACGTTTTAATTTCTATACCATTTTGTCGTGCTTCTTGCTCAGTTGCCGAAATCATTTCAGGGTCAATATCTGCCGCAATGAGTGTTTTCGGTGAAAAACGTTGGTGCAGTTTTTTCATGGATCGTCCATAACCACACCCAACATCAAGCACAACCTCGTACTGCGGTTGCCTAGTCGGTATTAGCGTTTCAAGATCCTGCAACGCAATTTCTAAAACTCTTGTCGTCCACACACCAGAGTGCAAGAACCATTTTCCAAAAGCGCTCTCCGGAACATAAGGTTCTGTTGTAAGATCCGCAGCATTCATAACGTCATACCACTCCTTGATTACATATACTTAGAAGCATATTTAGCGATTTTAGGATGTGGTGTTTCTGCGATTACTCGCGATAGTAGATCCCGATACTCCCCACCACCATTTTGCCCCAAGACTTTACAAAACCAGGCTACTGCATCTTGAGACTCGGTACCTAGGTGGCTAAAAGCCTGCTGTTCAAGCACCTCTGCGGTCTTATCAAGCAAAATGGGGTCTCGTGTCTTTTCATGGAACATGGCGCGAGCTGCAAGTCTTTGGATACCTGAATCATTACTGCTAAGCATCCGATAATAAACCGCTTTTTCTAGTTTCAACCCCTTGGTATCGACATCAATTTCCTGAATACCTTTATTCCAAGCCTGAAAGTTATCAAAATGCTTTAATGCGTTTTTTGCATAACGACGAAAGCGCTTTTTAGACTTATCGCTCGCTATGCTTTCAAGCTGTTCAATATATTTATCGTTACCACTGTAACCTAGCGCCATAATCCGGTAAGCGGCTAAATCCTTACCCTTACCAGTGGTGTTTTTTTCCTCAAACTGTGTCTGCAACGCTTCTGCAATAGGGTCATAGAGTTTACTTGAGCTAACGCCTGACCATTGCAACTGTTTCAATGCTTGAATCTGAGCATTATGGTTAAGGGAAGTGACTTTCTCTATTAATCGGTCAATGTGTGCCTGATCCTCATTTGAGGCGAAGGCTTGAGATAACGATGCTACACACAACAAAAAAGCTAACGCTATTTGTTTCATTTTGAGTCCTTTCATTTCCAGTTTTTAAAAATTAACGAGGTATTAATGCCGCCGAAGGCAAAATTGTTATTCATCACATAATCAGTGTCTATAAACTGCCCTTCGCGGCGAATATACCCTAAATTTGCGCACTCAGGATCAACATTTTCCAAATTTGCCGTCCCATGAAACCAGCCCTCTTCCATCATAGAGATGCTAACCCACGCTTCTAATGCACCGCAGGCACCGAGGGTATGTCCGGTAAAGCTTTTAAACGCACTGATGGGTATTTGTTCACCAAAAACTGATGCAGTGGCATGACTTTCTGCAATATCCCCTCGCTCAGTGGCAGTTCCATGTGCACTCACATAACCAATATCAGCAGCGTTCAGACCGGCATCCTTTAATGCTAGCTGCATTGCTCCCTCCATAGTCACTGAGGACGGCTGAGTAACGTGAGTGCCATCGGAATTACAACCAAAGCCAACTACCTCGGCGTAAATCGTCGCACCACGGGCTCGAGCATGCTCGAGTTCTTCAAGGATCATCGTGCAACTACCCTCACCAATAACTAAACCATCACGATCTTTATCAAAAGGGCGTGGTGTAAGGTGAGGCTCATCATTTCGCGTGCTGGTTGCATACAGCGTATCAAACACGGCAGCTTCGGTAGGGCATAAACCTTCGCAGCCACCAGCAACCATCGCTTTTTGCAAACCATGTTTAATCGTTTCATAAGCATAACCAATACCTTGGCTACCAGAAGTACATGCGCTAGAAGTCGTAATAACTCTCCCTTGAAGACCAAAATACACACCGATATTCACCGGCGCAGTATGCGCCATCATTTTAATGTAGGAGTTAGCATTCAAGCCGTCTGCGGAGTGATTGAGCAGCATATTACCGAACTCACCAAAAGCATCGGTATCGCCTATCGAGGAACCAAAAGCAACGCCGACTTGCCCACTGTTTAAAAACGCTTTGTCGTCGAAAAGGTCTGCATCTTGTAATGCCCGCTCAGTGCTCAAAACAGCCATTTGTGCAACTCGCCCCATGCTCCTTAAATGCTTACGGGTGTAATGAGAAGGCATCTTAAAATCATCGATAACGCCGGCAAGCTTAGTGTTTAGCCCATCATATTTATCCCATTCTTTCATCTGGGATATGCCGGTTCGGCCCTGCTTTAAATTGTCAAAGATGGTGCCCCACTCATGACCGATTGGAGAGAGCCCAGCAACACCTGTAATTACAACGCGCTTCATTAATACATTCCGCCATTAACTGAAATTACCTGTCGCGTGATATAAGACGCATTTTCCGACATCAAATAAGACACCAATGAAGCCACTTCATCGACACTTCCCGCTCTATTCAGAGGCACCATTTTCAACGCTTCGTCCATTGGCAGGTCTGTTGTCATCTCGGTATCAATTAATCCAGGGGAGACACAGTTAACCGTGATTTTTCGCTTTGCTAACTCGACAGCTAAAGCTTTGGTCGCACCAATAATCCCTGCCTTTGCCGCACTATAATTCACTTGCCCTCTATTACCCATTTCACCGGACACCGATGAAAGAGTAATAATTCGGCCGGGTTTACGACGACGAATCATTGGCATGATGAGCGGTTGAAGGACGTTATAAAAACCGTCGAGATTGGTCTTTAAGACAAGATCCCACTCGTCTGCGGGAATGGCAGGAAAAGCATTATCACGAGCAACACCGGCATTACAGACAACACCGTAATATGCACCATGGATCTCCACATCTTTTTCTAACACTGCACAGGTTTTTTCACGATCTGCAATATCAAACTGTAGAACCCTTGCTTGGCTGCCAAGTCTTTGTATTTCTTCAGCAACACTCTCCGCAGCATCTCGTTGTTCTCGGCAGTGCAAAACCAAATCATACCCTTGCTTCGCTAGGTCAAGACTAATACCTTTACCAATACCTCTACTCGAACCTGTGACTAACACAGTTCCCTTCATGAATGATTTCCCTTTATATATGCTGCGGTGTCTTCAGGTTGGAAAACGTTGATCCACGCACTCGCTTCAACACGCTGTCCCTTCAACTGACAAAAATACGATGCCAAACCGTTATCACCCTGGAATTCCAGTTCAACTTTTAGGTTTAATACTTCACCGATCGCAAATACGGGCTGGCTGCACTCGTACTTACGCGTACCTAACAAAAAACCAACTTTTGGCAACCCACCCTGCTGTCTCTCTAACAAGCCTGCATAAGCAGCAACGGTTTGCGCCAAATACTCCAAACCAACCCATGCAGGAACACCATCAGGGCCGACGAACATCGAAGTGCGACTAATGGTGACGCGTGACTGAATCCAACCATCACCCGCATCGATAATGTCACTCAGCAAACTCATTTGACCAGAGTGCGGCACCAACTCTGAAACACTATAGTTTTCAATCATCTGGAGGACTACCTTTCACCTTCTGTAATACTACCGTGAACTACTATTGTTGCTACCCTACGCTCATAGATTGGCATATTTTAAGTACCTATCGCTGCGACAGTCTTGAGAACAATAACGAGATGTTATTACCCCCAAAGGCGAACGAATTGCTTATAATGTGATTCACACTATTGGGTCTTTTGGCGTCTTTAGAGACTAAATTAATAGGCGGTAGATCCGTGTCATACTCCCCATCCCATAGTTGTCGAGGCAGCTTCGCATTGGACTCAGTTAAGGTTATCCAACAAATCCCTGCTTCAACCGAACCTGCTGCACCTAACGTGTGACCCGTGTAAGGTTTAGTGGAACTACAGAAGGTGGTATCACCGAAAACATGATTGACTGCTCGCGCTTCCATCTGATCATTCAAAACGGTCGCCGTACCATGCAAATTAATGTAATCAACTTTTTCGGCTGCAATACCCGCATCAGCAAGAGCTGCTTCCATACAACGAACAGCACCTGCACCGGATGGGTCTGGCGCTGAGATATGATGTGCGTCAGAACTTTCTCCTACACCACAAAGCTCAACACCTATAGGTTCTTTACTCATAAGAAAAATGCCCGCGCCCTCACCAATATTGATCCCTTTGCGGTTGCGACTAAATGGATTACAGCGCTCATAACTGACAGCTTCTAACGACATAAAGCCCTGAACGGTTAACCGGCAAAGCGTGTCTACACCTCCCGCTACGACCGCATCACAAATACCTGCTCTAATTAAACGTCTCGCTGAAGCTAACGCTTTTGCACCAGATGAACAGGCAGTTGATATTGCATAACTTGGGCCCCCTGTTTCCAGATAGCGAGCAACAAATTCAGCAGTAGAACCCATTTTTTGAAAACTTGATGAATGTGATGCCGGTAATTTATCGTTTTCTAACCAATAGCGTATGCCTTGCTCACTCTCATCCATACTTGCTGTACTGGTACCGATAATAACGCCAACACGTGATGCTCCGTAACGTTCGATAGCCTCTTTAACTTGTGGTTCTATTTGCTCAATAGCAGCAAGAGCTAAACGATTGTTACGTGTATTCCACTGTGCACCATCTAGCGGTTGCTCTGGTAACTCAGAGGTACATAAACCTAGAGGTGTTGGGCTACCTTTATGAAAATCTGCAGACAACTGTAAAGGCGAGTTATTGGTCTGCAATGTAGCAGCAACACCCTCAACAGAACTACCTGCAGCACAAAGAATTCCCAAAGCATTTAAATAACAGGTTGTAGCCATCAATACCTTCTAGCCATGACTTCTGATCTATACGTTATAATCAATAGGTTCTAACCATTAGCAACCAAGCATCACTAGGATACTCATTACTTGAGCAGCCTGACATCCACCTGATAGCCTGATTCGTAATTAGTGATCCTAATGATCTGTTTATTTTTCATTACGTTAAGCACTTTCTTTCCCTGGTACGACAACAAACGTAGCTCCTGCTCCATGCCTTTCTGAATGGTAACACCCCAGCCCTCCTGCAAAGAGTAGTGAGAATTGATGTGCTCTGCGGGCCAAAGTGAAAACTGCATTTCCGCAAGCATAGTGGCAATAGGGATTTCAGTAGGAACGAAGCGCTTAGAGTGTAACGTTTCACCATCATAAGTCGCTTGAAACAGTGTCTGCCCAGTTGATAGTAAAGCGACAGATTTTAACGTCTCTTGTTGATGACGAGTAATTAATATAAAGGTTTGACTGTGTCCTTTGTAAGTGACTTGAACAGACTGCTTAAGCACTCCAGTTAAGCCTACTGTAGCTGGCGGCAATAATTTCAACGCTGAGACGTTCTCTGTGACCGTGGACAATGACGTACAACCCACCATCATCAAACACGCCACTACACCGCATAAGCGGTAACTTAGTACGTGTTGCTTCAATACAGCCATAAGCACAGTCATGAGCGCGACTCTCTATCCGTTAGCTCTTGAATAGAAAGTGTCTCTACTGCCGTTTCGGCTGTGCCGAACTGTTTACTGGATAAGTCGTGCCTAAGCGGCTGCGTCATCAAGGTAATCAGCCAAACGAGTAACAAGCCAACCAAGACAGTAAGTCCAAAGTGATGCAGCACAGGTGTTTGACTAAACGTCAGTAGTCCAAAGGCTAAAACGCTTGTACAGGTTGACAGCGTCACAGCCACCCAAGTATGAACAGAACCATCAGTTTCTTGAAGAAATATACCCATATCTAAACCAATACCCAAAACCAAGATCAGTGCCATCAAGTTAAATAAATTAATGCCACCTTCTATTTGGCTAACCAAAGCTAACGCTAAAAGTGACGCTACCAATGGTGGTGCAATAATACGTAAAACAGAGGTTTTATAACGTATTGCTAACACAGCAAAAACAGCAAGATACGCAAGGCTTAGCCAGTAGGAAATTTCGCTTCGGTAGGTGGTAAGTAAGTCAGTGATACCGGCTATGCGATCTATATAAAGTACGTCCACATGAGTATCAGAAAGCGTCATTAACGACTGCTGCGCCTCTTGTGGCAATGACGAACCTAGCATCAATACTGTGCCGATAAACTGACCACTTTGCTCCAATAGCAAAGGTTCCCAAGACTGAGCAACCGCTAGTTCACGCCAGGCCGCCAAGGTTAAAAAGTATGGCCCTTTACTGATTTGCTGATTAACCGCGTTGATTGTTTCAGAAGGAAGGTTTAGGTTGCCAAAGACATCGGCCAAATGATCTCGATACAGTGATTGAGTCAGTAGAAAATCAGCCTGCTGACGTGCCAATGATGGCAGCACAGTAGATATCGCTCGATAACTAGACAACACACCTTGAGCTCTTAACTCGTCAAGTTTACTTCTAAGCTGCTCCTCCTTTTGTAAGACAGCTTCTAATTCGTCACCTCGAATCACCAAGTAGTGAGAGCTGCTTGGTGATTTAAGCGCTGTTTGAACGCTTCGTTCTTCAGCAATAAGTTCAGACGATGATGTTTGTAATAAACGAACATCGTCATTAGCCTGACTGAGCCAAAGACTTATACTCCCTATCATCACGAACAGCAGCATGACTAATTTAGGAACTTTTTTGCTCTTTAAGTGCTCGCAAGCTTTATAAAACCGTAAAAAATGCTCTGCTGCTTTGATCGGCTTTAACTCGTCTTTCCAGGTTAACATTGGCAATAAAAACCACACACTAAGCCATGCCGAAACCAAACCTATAACAGCAAAAAACGCCATCTGCTGTAGCCCAGGGAACGGTGCCAAACCTTGTGCTGCATAGGCTAAAACACTGGAAAATAAACCTAGTGCTAACCCAGGCCAGAGTTTTTTAATCGTTTGCTGTGCGGTACTGGCTCGACGTTCACACAAGAAATGCATCGAATAATCTACTGCTACGCCCACCAAGCCAGCACCGAATGTCAATGTAACGACATGAATGGAGCCAAAGACTTGCACGGTTAAGGCCACCGCTACTACACAACCGACTAACACAGGTAACAACAATAAAAACAAGTTTCTAGCACCGGAGAACACCCAAAAAACCATTAACATGATACCTAACAACGAACCCGCACCAATCGTTGCCATCTCATTTTCAGCTTGCTCCGTTCCAGCTGCGGCATGCAGCAGCATGCCTGACATGGCTACATTGATATTCTTTTTAGCAAGCTCAGCACGCTGTTTTTCTATCACCGGTACAACGGCTTTTTGAACTGAAGTAGCGAAGGGGTTACCCCCTAAAGTAACTACGAGCATATAGGTTAATTGAGGAGAGTTTTTCACTTCAAAAAAACCAGAGCTAGTATCTATGGAAAGATTGTTTATTTGCTCTGTTTGCCACCGTTCAAACAAACCAAAAGGGTCTTCTAACAGATTTAATCGACCCGCCGATAGCGGGTTAAATATTCGCCTCAAGGCTTGCGCAGCTAATTCTTCTCCTTGATCATCAATTAGCAATTTTCGCGTACTCTCATCAAGCACCGCGAACCGGTAAGGAAACATTTCCTGACTGTCGTTTAATGCTTCGCTACTCGCAGTCCAATCTACTTTACTCACTTCACTTAATTGAGCTAGCGCTTGAGCAAAGGCGCTTGTTTCTTGCTGTAACTGCTCTTGCTCTTGCCCTGAGATTAAGATGACAACTCGATCAGAAAAACGCTGGGACATTTTCTCTGAAGCTATTTGAACAACTGGCTGTTGTTCAGCTATCGGCAGTAAAGACATGATGCTGCTGTTTAACGTTAAGCCTTGAGATAACGACAGCGCAGCTAATAACGCGACCAAAAGCAGCCACGTAACAGCAGCACTGATTCGGAGTGATATTGTGGAAAATTTCAGCATTATTTCGATATATTTGTAGCAGAGGGCTCTGCATCAGAAAATAGGATACGAGTCCTGTTCTCTGTCGCTTCGTGCAGTATCAACTCGTTTATATACTGGCCACCACGGACATCAATGGAGTCTATAAACTGAGCCATTTGCGGATCGATTGGCGTTAACGTAATTCTCCAAACTGCACCTGTAGCTTGCCCTTTCAGCCGAAAAACTTTTTCTAACTCTTGCCAGTCCGAGGTTAGTACTGCAAAAAAAATTACACTCATCATTTTAGCAACAGGATTACTCTCTGCTGATAAACGAGATACCTCTTCACCCCCTTCTTGAGTCACTATTTGCTCAGGGGTGATGGTTAGCTCATTAGCGATCGGCGATTGAGTCACCCAACGAATTGACTTGTCTCGTTGATAAACAAAAAAACCCGATGACACTAAATCGGTATCAAGGAAGGCTACGTATTTTTCTTGTGTAAAACGCCCTTCTAAATACTCAGGACTAGCGGTAAGTTGTCCAAGTTTCTCATAGGTCAACTCGGCCTTAGCTCCTACAGAGAAAAGGATAAGAAAACAAAGAGTAAGCGGTACCATGTATTTCATCATGACTCCAGCTCGATCTTTTGCAATAAAACATCAGGGGAGGCAAAAAGCATTTCACCACTTTCCGCATTAACCGCTACTTGTACCGTATAGCCTTTCGTCAGGCGCACTCCTGTTTCTGCATCTTCGAATAGATAATCAACTTTAAGACGGTTTTCCCACTCGGACAATGTGGCGATAATTCGTACTTTTTGCTGAAACTGCAGCGGCTTTGCATAACGAATCCTTAGATCAATCACCGGCCAGTGGTAGCCTGATTTTTCCATTTCAAAATAGTTATACTGAATGATCTCAAGTAGTTTACAACGCGCTACCTCCATATATTTAACGTAATGACCGTGCCAAGCAACACGCATCACATCAACGTCATGGAAGGGTACTTCGATTAATGTTTCAGCTTTAATCACGAGAAGCGCTCTCTAAAGTGGATGTGTTCTCTTTGCTCCAGAATGAATAAAAGTTAAACCACTGTAGCGGCGAGCGGACACAGTAAAATTCCAAACGTTTGGCGTAACGCTGAACGATACTATCTAACTGAAGCTTACGGTCTTTACGGGTGATTTTTAACCGCTCTGAAAACACTTCGGCGTGGATGTGGTAGGTTCCATTTACCTTTACACAAAACAACAAATACACGGGTACTTTCAACAAGCCGGCTAAAATAAAAGCCCCTTGAGGCATACGGGCAGGCGCCCCTAAAAAATCCACCTCGGAGGTATGCTCATCCCCCGTAACAGGCGTTCGATCGCCTGCAATCACGATATACTCACCCGCTCCGGTCCTCTCGGCTAATAACATCGCGGTGGCAGGCGAGACTTCCGTCACTTGCATCAATTTTACTTTCTTCGCTGCTACATTCACCTGCTCTAATAATGCGCTAAAGTTCTCAGAGTGCTGGGTATACACTAGTGCGGTTAGGTCAATGTGGGGCAGATAATCCATAAGCGCACCACACATCTCACTATTCCCCAGGTGTGAAACAATAATTACACCGCCATTTTTACGCTGACTGAAGCTCTCAAAAACTTCAGGGGTTTCAATCACCACATCATCTTTGCTAAAGCAGCCCATCCACGCCAAAAATTTATCTAACATCACTTCGCCAAACATCATGAAATGGCGAAAACTGGTCAGCGCCTCAGGATTACCTACACTTGCCTCAGCGTAAGGGCGAACCTTATCCAAATATTGATTAGATATTTCACGCGCATTCGGTTTGGTGAGGTAGTAATAACTAATTACCGGATAGAGAAAGAGGAGAAACGCACGACGACCTAAGGTTCGATAAACCGCCAACATAAAGCGCATACCCCATAGAGTTCCTGCCTCACTAACATTTGCCCAGTGGCTTGTTTTGCTATGCGTCATGCGGTGATCTCCAGCCACACTTGTAAGCCAACAGTTTTGGCAGTCTGAGCAACATGCCAAAAAACAAACGCGTATGCATCTTAGAAATCAATACGTTATCACGCCAGACATTAAAATGAGAGACACCATCAACAGGGTAATTTACTTGTGTAGATCGATTCACTATAGGCCAGTTTTGCCATTTCCAACGCACAATAACTTCCGGATCGAAATCCATGCGGTTACCGCAGGGATGTAATTCCAGTAACTGATTAACTGCTGCAAGAGGGTAGACACGAAAGCCACACATGGCATCTTTGATTTCGAATGAAAGCGTGTTAATCCACACCCACACATGAGTCAAATAACGTCCATAAAGCCTCGCCTTTGGAATTGATTCATTATACTCAGGAAAGCCCGAAACGAGACTTTCAGGATGAGTTTTCGCCGACGCAAGGAATACCGGTAGGTCGTCTAGGTTATGTTGGCCGTCAGCGTCAATCTGGATCGCGTGGCTATAACCTTTTTCATTAAGCCAATGGAAACCGGCCTTTACTGCAGCCCCCTTACCGCCATTTTTATCCAGCCGCAACAAGCTTATCGCACTCCCATGTTGCTCCACTAAATCAAGTAAACAACGTTGGCACTTAACATCACTTCCGTCATCAACTAACAAAACAGGGACATCAAAGCGCAGCACATCGGCTAATGTCGAGCCAATTGCGTCTTCGTGATTATAAACAGGGATTAAAACCACTGCTGAAAACGATCCAGAATTACTGGAAACAGATGCGACCACTAGAGTGAACTCCCTGTTCAGAGGTGTATTTAAAGGTCAGCTTTTGTTTTTCATCATGGTATGTCAGCGCCAAAACCACAGCACAATTTGGCTGGATAATATTCTGGAACTTAATCGCTTCTAGATGACTGAATTGTCCTTGGGTGGAAAACAAACGTTGGCCAATGGCCTGTGCCCAGTGAATCTGGGTGATACCTGGCAAAATGGGGTTTTGATCGAAATGACCATCGAAATAAATCAAGTCTGGAGGGATTTGACAGTGTACTTCGGCATGTAAGTTCTCTACATACTCGGAAGTAATAATTGGCCACTCTTTCTCAACTTGTTGCCTATTCCGACTTTCTTCAGGCTTTTCATTTTCTTCAAACTGTCTATTTTCATCAAACATGGCTTTCAGTATTTTTATCGGAAGTTTACCTTGTGAGTTTACAGGCATTGCCTCAACAAATCGCCAACGTCGCGGCAACACTACACGCTCAAAATGTGAAGCAACGAACGCTTTTAGTCGCATGCTAAGACTGCGCTTACCGATATTTTGCAGTAACAACTGACCGTTTGGAGTAAGTTCGATCACACAAACCACCTCGTCCCTCTGACGCTTAATCACTAGCGCTTTCACCTCTTGAACTAATGAGTGCGCTTGTAAACGCTGCTCCATTGCCGTCAAGGAAATGCGCTTTCCTTCCACCTTAGCTATTTGATCAGAACGGCCGTGCAATTCAAAAAAAACATCATCGATAAAAGTCACTCTATCCGGGACACGTATTGAGCCAAACGCGGGGCCACGGACACGTATGGCATCGTCACTTTCTTTAACGATCTGAACACCAGCGAACGCACGCCATAACGCATTACTTGATGAAAGATGCTGGATTCGCCAAGCGATGGCCCCTGTTTCTGAACTACCATAGATTTCATAAACTGGTGCACGGAGTAACTCGGTCACTTCCAAGCTGCTTTCTCGTTTTAATGGTGCCGCTGCTGTAAACACATTAATGCAGCAACCTTCATTCGCTGGCCATTCCATGCTGGGGCCTAAACGACCCAGGTGCGCAGGACTCGAGACCAAGGTAAAGGGCCTAGCGTTTGCTGCCTCAAGGGCTAATTCTTCCAGAAACTCAGATAGCTCATCAGCAAAAACTCGTGAGCTACAAAACGGCCAAAGCAGCCTAAAAATCATTCCATAAGCGTGATGATGAGTCACGGTAGAAAGGACAAAACTATGAGGTTCACTAGGCCACTGCTGCTCCAACATAGCCATTTCGTCATTAAGCTGGGTCAATGTTTTTTGGATACTTTTAGGCTCACCTGTCGAACCTGAGGTATATATCTCTACGGCAACAAAATCAGTCGCCATTTCAACAAAGCAAGGAGGTCTTAAAACGTTTTCTTTTATGGAGTTTGGATCTGAGACTAACGTTGGAGATGAAGGTGTCGGCAGAATAACTTCAGACAAGTCAAAGTCACCAATAAAACCATCAACCTCTGAGTGCAACCGTTGTACTGTACCTCGTTGGTTATCATTCGGTACACAAACAGTCTTTTTCAGCTGCCAAAGCGCTAAACTTATAGAAAGAAATTCGACACTGCTTTCGCTATACACCGCAAAACGTTGTCCCGCTAACGGTGCGAGTTTATCGGTCCATTCACAGACCCGGACGAAAAGTTGATGCCCTGTAAACAACTCACCATTATTAATGGCTACAGCGCGCGACCGGTCTTGGTTCAACCATTGCTGTAACGGGGTAAAAAAACTCAAGGCATCCGACATACTAGTTGCGCATCACTCTTTGCCGAACTAGCCACTCGCCTCCAGCCAGTACACCGATCAATATATAAGATAAGCAACCGTTATACAGCAACCACAGTTCGCTACTACCCCAAACCGCTGTATAGAGCGCAACGGTACCATTAGCCAAGAAAAACAACGCCCACACTAGCGTCACTTGTCGCATATAACGGATAGACTGTGGCGTAGTCTCTGATTTTGCGAGCTTGGCAATCCGCTCTACCATTGTCGGGGGGTATAACAAGCTGCCGGCAAACACTAGCAGGAAGCCAGCATTCATCATCACTGGATAAAACTTCAGCCCTAGCTGCTCACCCCAAAGCAACATAGTTAAGACAACACCTAACACGGCAACTATAAGAACGTTTCGTTCGCTGGCACTAATGCCTGACAAGCAACGAAAGACAACCATACCTACGATGACAGCTAACATAGGCCAACTATTAGGTAGCTGTAATCCCCAATAAACCCAAAAGGGATAGGCAAGAGACAACCCAATTGCTGACCATTTTAGCCACAGCTTCATGTTTGGTTAGAGTAATTTTTCAACTTCATTCACAACGTCTTGAACCGTTCTGACGGATTTGAAGTCTTCAGGTTTGATCTTTTTCCCTGTCCATTTTTTAATTTCTACAACGAGATCAACCGCATCAATGCTATCGATATCAAGATCTTGATAGAGGCGGGATTCAGGCGTGATGTTAGAGGTGTCCACTTCAAAAAGTTCTTCAAAAATTGTGACAACCTTGTCGTAAATTGCTTGCTGATTACTCATAACTTCATTACTCAAGACTGGTGTGATTCAACTAATGCAACCAACGCATTAACACTGCTGAAATGCTGACGAGTTCCATCTTCTTCAGCTTTGAGTTTGATGCCATAGCGTTTTTGTAAGGCGAGACCTATTTCCAATGCATCGATAGAGTCTAACCCCAAACCATCGACAAACAGTGGGGCATCATCAACGATTTCATCAGCGTCGATATCCTCAAGGTCAAGGGCCTCAATAATCATTGTTTTGATATCATGATGCAGGCTGCTCATAACCAGTCAGTTCCTTATTAAAGTAAGTACATAAATCTTTGGTGAGTTGTCTTGCTGCCATTGAAGGGTTATCCGCACAAACGTAAGGTTCGATAGGAATCACATCACGCACTTCAATATTCAGCTGCACACGTTTAGCTGGCACATGATACCAACGATGATGCTTAGTAAGAGTGGTCGGTGTGCATTCTATCAGTACGGGAGTCATATCTGCACCGGCACGAATAGCAATATTGGCAGCACCTCGCTTCAGTTGAATTGGCTGATTTGGTGTAGTTCGCGTCCCCTCAGGAAAAACAATCAGCGCGTCGCCGCTTGCAAATGCTTCCGCAGCCGCAGTAATCACACTATCTGCTGAGTCATTAATGATATATCCAGTAGCACGAACAGGACCACGCGTAAAAAAGTTTTTCAACAATCCACTTTTTACAACACAATTCGCATTAGGCACGAAAGCAATCAGGAAGATCACATCGATAAGCGAAGGATGGTTAGATAAAATCAGTTTAGCTCCCTCGAGCTTTTCGAGGTTCGACACCTTGTAATCAAGGATACCTAGCCCTTTCATCATCGATACATACAAGCGAAATGCATGATGGACTAGCTTCCTCGCCCGTCGTTGACGGGCTAATGTTTCCCCGGGCAACACCCTTAAAATCAACATAACAATCGGAATCAAAAGGCCTCCTAGCCCAAAAACCGCGAACGAAAACACCGTTCCTATGCAGCGCCACCCTTTATCCATCAAGGTTATCAACTTCATGCATCAGCCACTTTAAGCGACCACCTACAATTATTCATGGTCAAAGACATTGCTTTTCTTGATCCTACTAATACGCTCAGTAGTGCGTTTATGTCTTCCTGTTCAGTTTCGCATGTTTCGATAGCAGTGGTTTGATCTGCACTACTAGCAGGACACTCAACAGGCTCATCTAAATCTAGTTGTTCTAATGACAAGCATTGACCTTCATTATTTGAAAGCAGCATTGCTATCGCAAAAGGGAAGGACAACGCCGTCGAGCCATCATCTATGAGCTCAGGTAATGGGGCATCAAAAAATACACAGAGGACTTCATCATGCTCTTGCAGCAAGCCTAAAGCCTCCACCAAGCCGTTAACTACCATGCCCTGCTCTGGCGCAATGGATGTAACAGCGCTGGTATCTTTGCGGGCAATGGATAACAAACCACTAATCGCATTATGAACCGCTAGGCTAAAATCCGTTGGTGATACAGGAAGATCTTGACCAAGGTCTTTTTGTAACGATAAAGACAATTGGGCGTCAGCATGCTTCGACACAAATACACTAGGAATTTGCTGATCTATTTCAAGAAGCGGTATTGCAGCACCAATCACACAACGCCCCGCTAGATTAAACCGACGGCGAAGCATTGGTGGTATTTGCTTTATAGCTGCACTAGCATCGTTTATATCGATGACGGAAGGATGATCAGCAGAACATTGCCAGGCACGATTACTACCGAGCTCCGGCGTGACAGCCTTCCATGACTTAAGCCTGAGCGTTAACACAGGGGTTACCCCATAAGAATTTCAACGTAAGATGGCCTGCGAGTATATGTTTCCAGCCAAAAAATACAAGATGAAGACGACACTTACCGTTTACTGCATAAACAACCGTATTAATCCTATGGATAAAGACGCAGCGACAAAGCTCTTAAGCACATCGGAACAAGCACGACATAACAACACCCAACACCCTCGAAAATTAGCCGAGTATTTACAAAGCCGCTACGCATTAAGAAAAGTATTAAGCCAACGGTTTACTCAGCCTATTCAATACTGGGATATTCAAGAACAGTCTGGTGACAAGCCTTATATTGCCAACCTTCCTCAGCCGCTAGAATTTAGTATCAGTCACTCCAAAGATTTAATTGTCATATCCATCGCCGATTTTCGCCATGGGATTGATATTGAAAACAACAAGACACGAGACTTTAGCCGCTTAGCTCACCACGCGTTTAATGAAAAAGAAATAAGGCTGATGCACAGTTACCCTGAGGGTATTCAGAAAGGTTTTTATACTATTTGGTGCGCTAAAGAGGCATGGTTTAAAAGCATTCCCTCTCTACAGCAACCACGCAGCATGAACCACTTACCTCCTATTCATTCAATCAACACCAATAACACTACCCGCTTACAAGACTGGAATTTGCTACCTAGGTATCTACAGTCATGGGCTTTAATATTTTCCGATGAGTATATGCAAACCA
>JBLXCH010000025.1:0-13140 GCA_048265065.1 Motiliproteus sp.
GCCCACGATGATGCCGAAAGCAGCCCCAAAAAGAGCGCCGCGTTCAGCGCTGTGGACAATATCAAGTTGTAGTAATGGGCCAGCACGATGGGTTCGTTTGATGCGAAGCTGTTCTTCATCATGACAGTAAACCGAGAAATTCCAATCGGTTACCCCCAGATCATGGATGTCATCGGCGATCTTAAGGGTGCTGTCAATATCGTCTGAGAGGTAATAAAGGCGCTTCAAGTAGCAGAGTCTCCCTAAGGTAGGTTTGCATTATCTCATGCTGTGATTAAGGGGTCGATGTTCTGAAAAATTTTAATAAGTGGCTTGTGCTCTTGAGAAATTATAAGCATTATGGTGAATTAAATTCATACAGTAGCTAGAAGAATAAAAATTATGCGGCGACTACCACCATTGAATGCATTGAGGTCCTTTGAGGCAGCGGCTAGACACGGTAGTTTTAATCAAGCGGCTGATGAATTGTTCGTTACCCCTTCTGCTGTTAGTCATCAAATTAAATCCCTAGAACAATATTTAGATATCAAACTTTTTCGTCGTAATAAACGTCGGGTTGACCTGACGGCGGCGGGTGAAAAGTACCTAAGTTCTATTCAGCACGCTTTGGATGAAATTGATGCGGCGACACGTCGCTTAGTGGCCAACCCGAATGCGGGTGTTATCACGCTTGGTGTATCACCAGCCTTTCTTACTCGTTGGTTGATGCCGCGTTTGACACAGTTTCAGGAGCGCTATCCTGATGTCGAGCTACGTTTGAGTGCGACCATGGGCGATGTGGATTTTGATCAGACTGACATTGATATGGCAATTCGCTTCGGCAGTGGTCAATGGAAAGATGTTGATGCGGACTTGCTGCTTGGCATGGAAGTCGTGCCGGTTTGTAACCCACGTTTACTGCAAGGTAAGCACCCACTCAAAACGATTGACGATTTGCGCAAACATACCCTAATTCATGTCAGCAGCCGTTTGGATGAATGGCCAGATTGGTTACGCTCAGCGGGGATCGATGAAGTTGGTTTTGGTAAAGAATTACGCTTTTCCAGTACCTCATTAGCAACCGCTGCGGCAGTTGAAGGTTTGGGTGTTGCCCTTGCCGACCGTCATTTAGTGTCAAAGGAGTTGCGCGGTGGTGCCTTAGTGGATCCTTTTGATATTGCATTAGATACCCATAGCGCTTTTTACTTGGTTAAACCCAAGGGGCGAGTGATGAATTACAGTATGAATATTTTCCGTGATTGGGTACTTGAAGCTATCGAGGAAAGTGAAGAAGAAGACGCTAGTCTCTTTAGAATCCCTGGCCACCCTGTGGCCTAGGTTAATTTTTTCAGTAATACCTGCATTTCTTTCCACTAAAGCCCTGCCTTTCGTTTATTTCTCTTTATTTTTCTTCTAATGTCGTCGAAATGGCCGAATCAATGCTTCAGCATTCACTGATTCGGAGGCAGAATGGTATACTGATTTTTTTACTGGACGGAACAGGAGTTTGCTAATGAACAGCGCGTTCATGCCTTCAAACCAACATGACCACCATGCATTGTATGGTTGGCGATGGTGTGTTTTATAACGCACTGAAATTTATAGGTTTGTTTGGAGTTGAACTCCGTGTTTATGTTTCGCCAGTAGGATAACCTTATGTTAGTAATGATCGATAATTATGATTCTTTTACCTATAACGTTGTGCAGTACCTTGCAGAGTTAGGTGCTGAGGTAAAAATTTTTCGTAACGATGAAATCACCATCGAAGAAATTGAAGCGCTGAACCCTGACCAATTAGTGATTTCTCCAGGCCCTTGCACACCCAATGAAGCGGGCATTTCTGTTGCCGCCATTGAGCACTTTTCTGGCAAGTTGCCGATTCTTGGTATTTGTTTAGGTCACCAAAGTATCGGACAGGCATTTGGTGGTGATATTGTGCGTGCAGGTCATGTCATGCATGGGAAAATATCGCCGGTATACCATCATGATAGTGGTGTTTTTAAAGGCCTTTCTAATCCGTTTAACGCGACCCGTTACCATTCCTTAGTCATCGATAAAGACAATCTACCTGACTGCTTGGAAATCACAGCGTGGACGCAAGCAGAAGATGGCAGTATCGAAGAAATCATGGGTGTTCGTCACAAGACCTTGAATATTGAAGGTGTGCAATTTCACCCTGAATCCATTTTGACCGAGCATGGTCACGACATGCTCGATAACTTTTTGAAGCAGTCCTGTTAAACCTAGTCAGCGGACACTGTTGTTAACCAAGAATGAGTCACAGGCAAACAAATGAACATTCAACAGGCGTTAAATAACGTAGTAAATAACATTGACCTTAGCCGTGATGAAATGCGTGAAGTGATGCACCTCATCATGACAGGGCAATGTACCGATGCGCAGATTGGTGCTTTTCTTGTTGGGTTGAGGATTAAGGGCGAGTCGATCGACGAAATCACCGCCGCGGCTGAAGTGATGCGTGAATTAGCTACCCCTGTTGCTATCACTGTAGCCAATGCAGTGGATACTTGCGGCACAGGAGGAGACGGGGCGAACCTGTTTAATGTTTCTACAGCGTCTGCTTTTGTTATCGCAGCAGCCGGAGCAACAGTGGCTAAACATGGTAACCGCTCGGTGTCGTCATCTTCAGGTAGTGCTGATGTGCTGGAGTCAGCGGGAATTAACCTTGCTTTGAACCCAGCACAGATTGGTCGCTGTATCGAAGAAATAGGCGTGGGCTTTATGTTTGCCCCTATGCACCATAGCGCGATGAAACACGCCATCGGGCCACGTAAAGAGCTTGGTTTACGGACTATTTTTAATATGCTTGGCCCAATGACTAACCCTGCCGGAGTTAAACATCAGGTGATAGGTGTGTTCACGCAGGCGCTTTGTCGTCCGATGGCCGAAGTTCTTCAGCGTTTGGGAAGTAAGCACGTATTGGTTGTTCACTCTAATGACGGTTTAGATGAGTTCAGTCTTGCTGGAAGCACATATGTTGCAGAACTGAAAAATGGCGAAGTCACAGAATATGAGGTGTCACCGGCGGATGTTGGCCTGCAAGACCAGTCGTTAGTTGGTCTTGAGATTAGCAGCTCTACTGACTCTTATACATTAATCCAAGATGCATTAACTGATAGAAGCTCTGCCCGAGCACAAAAAGCGGCCGATATTATCGCTTATAATGCCGGTGCTGCGCTTTATGCGGCCGATGTTGTGGAATCCATTGCTGCCGGTGTTGCAAAGGCGAAAGCGACTATTGAGTCGGGTGCTGCTGCTGAGAAAATGAAAGCTCTCGCCGCTTTTTCTACTGAACTCAGTTCTTAAGGACATTCCTTGAATACTCCAACTATTCTGAAAAAAATCATTGATCGTAAATGGGAGGAAATCGCCGAGCGTAGTCAATGTGTTTCCATTGACGACCTTAAAAACGCTTTAGGTGAAGCCTCTCCTTGCCGAGGTTTTGTCCGTGCGATTGAAGCTAAATTAACTGCAGGCCAATCAGCGGTGATTGCTGAGGTAAAGAAAGCGTCTCCGAGTAAAGGTGTTCTACGAGAAAATTTTGTACCTGCAGCGATAGCCAGAAGTTATGAGTCAGGCGGCGCAGCATGCCTGTCCGTATTAACCGATGTGGACTTTTTCCAAGGCTCAACCGCGTATTTGCAGGAAGCTCGATCTGCGTGCGCACTACCAGTGATTCGTAAAGACTTTATTGTCGATGACTATCAAGTCTACGAAGCACGCGCGATGGGTGCTGATTGCATTTTACTGATAGCCGCCGCGTTGGAAGACGCGCAAATGAATGCCTTGCTGACATTGGCTCAATCCCTTGGCATGGATGTCTTGATAGAAGTTCATAACGAGGAAGAGTTGCAACGCACGTTACCGCTGAATACTCGTTTGATCGGCATTAATAACCGTAACTTGCACACCTTTGAGGTGAGTTTAGAAACGACCATCGAGCTATTAAAGCAAATTCCCGCTGACCGTATTGTAGTAACAGAGAGCGGTATCTTATCCGCTGTTGATGTCCAGCTTATGCGTGAGTACCAGGTCAATGCCTTTTTAGTTGGCGAGGCGTTTATGCGTGTCGACGATCCTGGAGCTGGTCTTAAGCAATTGTTTGCTAATTAAATTGATTCGTTTGTTATAGAAAAGGTTGAAATAAGGTAAGTCATGAAAGTAACTGTTGAATGGGCAGGCGAAGCACAATTTCAAGGGGAGACAGAATCAGGTCATCGTGTGACGATGGATGGCCCTCCGGATCACGGTGGTCAGAATAAAGGGCCTCGCCCGATGGAAACCTTGCTGATTGGTATGGGTGGCTGCACCAGCTTTGATGTGATGACCATTTTGAAGAAAACACGCCAAGACGTGGTTGATTGTATTGCTGAAATTAGCGCGGAACGTGCTGACGAAATACCTTCGGTATTTACTAAAATTCACGTTCACTTTGTCGTTAAAGGGCGTGGAATCAAAGAGAAAAGTGTCGAGAGAGCCGTTCGGCTTTCCGCTGAAGAATACTGTTCTGCGTCGATTATGTTGCAGCGTGCTGGAGTGGAAGTAACCCATGACTTTGAGATAGTGGAAGTCGAATAACGTTGTGATTTAAGTCATCGGTATCAGACAAACGAGTCAGCCACTATTGCCGCTGGCTCGGTGGTCGGTCACCAATGGTCACGTTAAGCATTAGTGGTTCTCCATCTCGTAATACCTGCATTTTTAGCGCTGTGCCCGGCAGTGTCGCCGCAATTTGGTTCATTGCTGCACGCGCATCGTGAATGACTTCATCTTCAATATTCATGAGCACATCGCCAGGCATCATCCCAGCTTTGTGAGCCGGGCTGCCTTTGAATATACCGGCGATAATTAAGCCTTTCATTTCATCCATATCAAAGGTTTCTGCCAGTGTTGGCGTCATTTCTTGAATCTCAATCCCGAGCCAGCCCCGCACGACGCGACCGTGTTCAATAATCTGTTGTAATACCTTGCGAGACAGTTTGGACGGGATGGCAAAGCCTATTCCCTGTGAGCCGCCATCGCGGGAAAATATCGCTGTATTAATGCCAACTAAATTACCGTAAGCATCAACTAAAGCGCCACCAGAGTTGCCCGGGTTAATGGCCGCATCAGTTTGAATGTAGTCTTCGTAGGTATTAATCCCAAGTTGATTGCGGCCAGTAGCGCTAACTATTCCCATGGTGACAGTTTGACCGACCCCAAAAGGATTGCCGATCGCAAGCACCACATCACCTACTGCAATATCATCCGATGAAGCCAGAGTGATTGAAGGCAGATCAGGAAGGCTTACTTTAAGAACAGCAAGATCTGTTTCAGGGTCTGATCCAATCACCTCAGCCTGTGTTTCCCGGCCATCGCGAAGCGCAACGAGAATGGTGTCAGCGCCAGAGATGACATGATTGTTAGTAAGGATATAACCTTGAGAGCTAAATATAACGCCAGAGCCTAAGCTTGACTGGATGCGCTCTCGCTGGGGTATTTGGTCGCCATCGAAAAAGCGTTCTAGCAAAGGATGCTTGCTTAGCGGGCTTTCAGTTTGCACGGTAGCGCTGGTGTATATGTTTACCACCGCAGGAGCGGCGCTTTCAACGGCACTCGCGTAGGACACTGGGCCTGATAACCGCGGTGATATAGGGTTGAAAGGTGGCGCTTGATAAATATCAACGGTATTCACGGTCGGCTTTTGCCACTGTGGAAATAAGACGAGCATGACAAAAGCAACGACAAGCGCAGCAAGGACAGGCCAAAGAATCAATGTTGTTAATTTTCGCATGGTTGGAAACCGTTCAAGCAAAAGCTGCATGCATTATATGATGGTTGTTTGATTTATCGAGTGTTTTTGATGAGAACAATACAAAAGCTAGCGTAAACTATGGGGTTAGGTCTCAGATTGTTAGGAATCAAAGAATGAGTAATGCTGAGAAGACGTTTGGAAAAGGGGATTGCTCCTACCAAACGGCAGGCGGACTTGATGGCTTGACCCAATTGGTTGATGCTTTTTACCATTATATGGATACGGTGCCAGAGGCTAGCCATATTCGTGCCATGCATCCGTCAGACCTTACGGTATCACGAAAAAAGCTGACCTACTTTTTGTCGGGCTGGTTAGGTGGGCCTAAACTCTATGCCGAGCATTTCGGTGGCATCAGCATCCCGATGTCGCATCGGCATCTAAATGTTGGCACTGAAGAAAGTACCGCCTGGTTGCTGTGTATGCAAAAAGCGGTGGATGAACAAGACTATGATGATAGTTTCAAAGACTATTTAATGGCGCAGCTTCGCGTGCCCGCCGCACGAATCCAAGCGGTGTGTGGTAACTAGTTCCGACATGCTAATGAGCAGTCGTTATCTGTTCGCGATAACAATCATAAAGAACAGGGTATTGTCCGTCGCTTGATTGAATG
The DNA here is from genome assembly GCA_048265065.1 of Motiliproteus sp. GTDB lineage: Bacteria > Pseudomonadota > Gammaproteobacteria > Pseudomonadales > Balneatricaceae > Motiliproteus. The sequence goes on from JBLXCH010000025.1 coordinate 6,405, forward strand.
ACGGTATATGAGTACTGAGGATATATCATGGCCACAACATTATCAGAAATACTACGCTTTACCGATCAGCTCTTAGAGGTGGCTTCAATTAAGGATTATTGCCCTAACGGATTGCAGGTCGAAGGCAAAGCGACTGTTAAGAAAATTGTTACCGGGGTCACCGCTAACCTTGATTTGATTGATGCCGCTATTGCTGAAAATGCTGATGCAATATTGGTTCACCATGGTTACTTTTGGAAAGGTGAAGACCCTTGTATCAAAGGGATGAAAAAGCGTCGACTCGCACAGTTGCTAAAACATGATATCAGTTTGATCGGCTACCATCTGCCATTGGATATCCATGCAGTATTAGGGAATAACGTGCAATTGGCGGAGCGCCTTGGCTTAATCGTCGAGTCTGGGTTGGAGCCTGATAATCCACGTAGTGTGGGTTTATATGGTGCTTTAGAATCACCACTTTCTTCACAAGAGTTTGCACAGCGGATCACGACAGCATTAAATAGAACGCCTTTGCATATCGATGCGGGGCCGAGTGAAATCAGAACGGTGGGTTGGTGCACTGGTGCCGCGCAAGGCTATATACAACAGGCAATCGATTTAGGTTTGGATGCGTATATTACTGGTGAAGTATCTGAGCCGACAGTGCATGCGGCGAGAGAAAATGGTATTCATTTCTTTGCAGCAGGACATCATGCGACGGAGCGTTACGGAATAGAGGCCTTAGGCCTCTACTTGGCAGATCAGTTAGATCTTGAGCACCGGTTCATCGATATCGATAACCCGGTGTAATTATTGAATGGCAGCGTTTAACAATGCCGCGCTATTTAGCTTTTCGGGGTGGTATTTTCTTTTGGCTCGGCAGCTTTTTCTTCGCTAGCTTTGTCGTCATCGTCTTTCAAACCAAAGCCTTCAGCTAAGGTGCCTTCTTCATTCGGTGCTTCTTTTGGGGCGTAATCTTTAGGCTCACTGAGGTCATTCGGTTTTTCTTCAGAGAGGCTGTCGTCAGAGGCGCTTTCGTCGGTAACCGCAGGCTCGGCAGTTGCTGCTTCTAGGCGTAATTTGAATTGTTCGTTAGCTCCGAGTTGTTCGGCGCTGGCCGCTAAGTGTTGATAAACATCACGGTAGCTTTCGGTCATGTTATTGACGAGGTCAGCTGTTTTAGAAAAATGCTCAGTCACTTGGTCCTTGTACTGTGCTAGTTCCGCTTGGGTGCTGGCCAGTTCCTTAGCCATTGTTTCTCTTTCTTGAGAAGCAGCGCTATTGCTACTGAAAAATTTACCTAGCAATACGCCCACGATCAGGGCAACGATACCGACAATAATAATGAGTGTTGTTTGGTCCATTCCTGCTTGATCCACAACAATATCCTTTCTGTAATTGGTGATGAGGTTAGGCGGAAATAAGTGCCTAGGTAAGCGTTCTACTATACATTTGTGTGGAAAAGGCGGGAATATCTACGCTCAACTTTTTTGTCACTTAATTATTGTGAGGATAAATGATGGGTGTAGATTATCGTTAGTTTAGTTGGGTTTTTAGACCGAATCCTCTACTATCTGCGCACTAATTATTGCCATCAATAACTGGGTAAGCTATTGAAAGAATTGATTCTCGGAGGTGTCCGTTCCGGTAAAAGCCGTATGGCAGAAACGCGCGCAGAAGAATCTGCTCTGTCCGTGGTTTATATTGCTACGGCTGAAGGTAAAGACTCTTCTTTTAATGAACGTATTGAATCACATCGACAACGCCGTCCCGAGCATTGGTTGACTGTTGAGGAGCCGCTTTTCTTAGCTCACGTGCTACAACAGCACGATGGCTCTGATCAATGTTTGCTCGTGGATTGCTTAACTCTCTGGTTAACTAACTGGCTTTGCGCGGACAAACCGCAGCAGTTGGCACATGAAATTGAACAGCTGTTGCGGGTGCTGCCAACGCTGCAAAGTGACGTTATTTTGGTGAGTAATGAGTCAGGATTGGGTGTTACACCTATGGGGCAGTTAACCCGTGATTTTCTTGACCAAAGTGGCGAGCTACATCAGCAATTAGCGGCGTTGTGTGATCGAGTCACCCTTTCTGTGGCGGGGTTACCACTAACACTTAAAGGCGAGGCGTAACGGGGCTGTTATTTTGAGCTTTTGACCCAGCATTTAATACAATCAGCTCATAACGTATGTCTTTTGACCTTATTACCTAAGGAACCTAATCGTGAATTGGACCCTGATGCCGATTGAAGCACCGAATAAGCAGGCATACGAAGCTGCACTGGATCGCCAGCAAAGTCTTACAAAGCCTCCGGGTTCTTTAGGGCATTTAGAGGAATTGGCAGCGCAATTAGCGGCTATGCAAAATGCGTCTACCCCGCTGATAAAACGGCCTGCAATAAGCGTTTTTGCGGGCGATCATGGTGTGGCAGCTGAGGGGGTGTCAGCCTTTCCTCAAGTGGTGACCACCGAAATGGTGAAAAACTTCTCAGCTGGTGGCGCGGCAATCAGCGTCCTAGCAAGAATGCATCAGGCACGGTTTGAGGTGGTCAATGTTGGCACCGTGATCGACCCTGGTGAGTTAGCTGCGGTGGTTAGCGTTCGTATCGGCGCGGGTACGGCAAACTTTGCCAAACAGGCGGCGATGACCGCTACCGAACTCGATGCTGCATTAGAGGAAGGCGCAAAAGCCGTTGGACGAGCATTGGCAGACGGCGCGGATATTTTTATTGGCGGAGAAATGGGTATTGCCAATACGACTTCAGCCAGTGCTTTGTGTGCGGCGCTCTTAGATATTCCACTGACTGAATTGGTTGGACCGGGAACGGGTATTAATGCCGTCCAGTTGCAACACAAACATCAAGTCATAGAGTCTGCGTTGGTGTTCCACCAAGCGAGACAATTATCACCATTGGATGTGCTGAAAACCCTAGGAGGGTTTGAAATTGCGGGCTTAGTCGGCGCTTATTTAAAAGCCGCTTCATCAGGCTTGCCTGTGCTAATTGATGGATTTATTACTACAGCGGCGGCGTTAGTCGCCTGTAAAATTAATCCTGACTGTCGACACTGGATGCTCTTTAGTCATGGGTCGGCTGAACCAGGTCATCGTAAGGTGCTTGAGGCGCTAAACGCAGAACCACTGATTGATTTGAACTTGCGTTTGGGCGAAGCTAGTGGCGCGGCGTTGGTGATTCCTCTGTTACAGCAGGCTTGTGAATTGCATAATGGAATGGCGACGTTTTCTCAGGCATCAGTGACGGATAGAGCTTAATGCAATGACCATTACACGAGTGGATTTGCTTCGACATGGCGTGTGCAACGACGGCCAAATATATCGAGGGCGAACGGATTCTCCGTTGTCTCGTTTAGGGCATGAGCAAATGCACGGTATCACTGCTGATCAACAATGGCAGGCGATTATCACTTCACCGCTTCAGCGCTGTTCGCAGTTTGCTATGGCGTTGGCTGAACAGCAACAAATTCCTTTGGTTGTTAATGAAGATTTGCTTGAACTTGATTTCGGCGAATGGGAAGGCTTGGCACTGGATGAAGTCTGGTCTGCACATCAGCAGCAAGTCATGGCTTTTTGGAATGATCCGGTTAAGCACCCGCCACCTAAAGGCGAATCGCTGTCAGCAATGCAAACTCGAGTACTGAACGTGTTGGCGCAAATTCATACTGTCCATCGCGGTGAGCGTGTTTTAGTGGTCACACATGGTGGCGTAATTCGGCTTTTAATGGGCTATCTGTTACAGATGCCAATTCGAGCAGTACGCCAGCTTAGCGTTGATTACGGTAGTTTGAGTCGCTTCGAGATTTATCCTGAAATTGACTCTGATGGTTTTTCTTCAGAAGTTATTTTTACCAATCGTTTGGCTAACCTTGATCGCTACGAAGTGCATGTCGACGATGACCTCCCCTAATAACGATTCTGATAGCAACTCATCTACCCATCATCAGTCTGATAATCACAGGATGGATCAAGAACGGGATGACCATTGGGCATCATGCTTGATGGCGTTTCAGTTTTTGACACGGTTGCCTGTTCCTTCTCCTGGCGTGTTAACAAACCGCGCTGCTGGGCGGTCGTTGCTATATTACCCGCTTGTTGGCCTTGCTATTGGCATACTTCTCCTAATGTTAGCCAGTCTGTTGTCGCAGCTAGTGCCTCACTTAGGGTTTGTGCACGCCTTTGTGATTTTAGTCATTTGGGTTTTCTTAACGGGTGGCTTACATCTAGACGGTTTGGCCGATAGCGCTGATGCATGGGTTGGTGGTTTGGGTGACCGTGAACGGTCACTGGCCATCATGAAAGATCCTTACGCAGGCCCTGCGGCTGTTGCCGTGGTGGTGCTTGTTCTTTTAGGTAAGTGGGTTTTCTTAGCCGCTTTGCTAACTCAGGGTGTTGATTATTGGTGGTTGGCACCGGTTGTTGCTCGACTTTGTGTGGTGTTTTTAATGACGTGGACACCTTATGTTCGGGAAGAAGGTTTGGGGTCTGTGTTAAGTCAGCATTGCCCGAAGAAAACAACAAAACACTTGCTGATTGCAGCGCTGTTGCTTACGTTGCTTTTTGTTAACTGGTTAGCCGTTGTGTTGGTTTTGCTTGTTTTAGCGGGGCTGCGAGGGTTGATGATTAAGCGTCTGGGTGGCACAACCGGTGATACCGCCGGTGCTTCTTTAGAAATCATCGAGTGGGTGTTTCTGTTTGGCTTATTGTTGTAGCACAGCGTTGTGGTTTTTGACTGTGGATAGATGGGTTTTATAATTGTTTTTCTACTTAGCGGATTTTTTCGCTAATTGTTCTTTTCTGTGAGTCCAGAGAATTTCTTCGGCGCCATTTCGTCGGCCTAGAACACGGCTGTATACGAAGAGTAAATCAGAAAGGCGATTAAGGTAGCCTTGGCACTCTGCTCGCACATTGTCTACATTTTTGCTTAGTGTAACCACCTTGCGCTCAGCTCGACGACAAACACTTCTGGCTAAATGACAATGACTAGCGGACAGGCTGCCACCTGGAAGAATAAAGTCAGTCAGCGGCGGAAGGTCGGCATTGGCGGCGTCTAATTGTTCCTCAAGTGCAGTTATGTGCTTAGACTCGATTAAGGCGAAACCAGGAACGGAAAGCTCACCACCTAAGTTAAACAAATTCTGCTGTATTTCATAAAGACTAGGTAGGAGCTGGTCACTGCTTTCTAGTCCGGAAATCAACAGCCCAACTATGCTGTTTAACTCGTCAATGTCACCAATAGCATCAATACGTATATCGTCTTTATCAATGCGTGACCCATCGCCAAGACCGGTTGTGCCTTTATCACCAGTGCGGGTATAGATTTTACTTAAACGGTTGCCCATGAGTTAACCTAGGGTATTAAACAAGCGCGTGTCATCTTCGCTGAGTTGCTTGACGGCACTGAGTACGCGTTGATGGGTAGGTAGGGTGATGCCTAGAGATTCTGCCTTGCGGCAAATGAAGCCATTGAGATAATCGATTTCAGTGCGACGTTGGTTGCGGGTGTCTTGCAGTGTTGAGGAAATGTTTTCCGCGGTGGACGATGCAACGGCATTTACAGCATCAATTAACGGGCCGTCAAAAAGCGGTTGCTGAAGTGTTTTCGCGAACTGCTCGAACTCCTCGCAAAGCGCGTGTAGCTCTTGCTGGTATTCAGGATTTTCCAGCAGCTCACCATTATGACAATCATGAATGGCGGTTAGTCCGTTGATTGCGCAGTTAATAGCGAGTTTTTTCCAGAGACTATGAAGTATATCTGGTTCATAGTGTGTAACTAAATCGATCTCAAAAAGAGTCTGGATAGCGGCTTGGCCTAGTGTCTCTGAGGCGACGTTAAAGGGACCAATCCACGTATTACCGAAACCTGCATGTATCACTTGTTGAGGGCCGGTTCGATAAGCGGCTTCGGTGGTTGTTCCACAATAAATAGGACTTTCAGGAAACCGGTCAACTAGTTGCTGTTGAGGCCCCATGCCATTTTGCAATAACACGATACGTGTTTGGGGGGTGATGCGATGGGCAACAGACTCGATAGCGTCGAGGGTATCGTAACTTTTGGTGGTGACGAGTAGTTGCTCAATGGGTTTAGGGTGGTTCACCATCTCCGTGATCGGTTGGTACTTATGACGTTGCCCTTCTTCAATCAGAGTCAGGAACGGGTTATCCCAAAAACTGTCGATTTGTTCAGGGCTGCGACAAAGAACAACAGCGGGTGTTTCTTCTTTCATTAAATAGTTGGCTAATAGTGAGCCAATCGCACCGCAGCCAAGAATGTGCCAAGGTGTTTTTTCAGTATCAACCATAAGAGGGGCAGGAATCATTTGATCACAGCTATTCGGTTAAACGAGGTTGTAGAAAGCAATTGCTTAGGAGGTACGTTTGTTATTACAGAAGCAAGGTCGTGCACAGAAAAGCTCAACTAGTATAAAATCTAATGACTATTCTGCCATTTTGAGGCAGGGATAACAAAGATTAGTCACCGAATTTCCCCTTCGAGTGCTTTCAGAATGATTAGGAGAGAGTGAATGCCGTCGTTTGATGTGGTATCTGAACTGGATATGCATGAAGTCACCAATGCGGTTGACCAAGCTAACCGTGAAGTTGGTGTACGTTACGATTTTAAAGGGGTAGGGGCTATTTTTGAGCTGACTGATGACGGCATCGGTTTGACGGCTGAAGTGGATTTTCAACTACAGCAAATGCTAGATATTTTGCGTGGTAAATTGGTTAATCGTAAAGTTGATAT
>JBLXCH010000025.1:13240-33208 GCA_048265065.1 Motiliproteus sp.
CGAGTCACAGGGAAGAAAAGAGATGATTTGCAAGCCGTGATCGCAGTGCTTCGCGAAGCTGACCTGGATGTTCCGCTGCAATATAATAATTTTCGTGATTGATGCCTACCTTGGCGTGACCATCGCTGGTATGCGCCTACCAGCTAAGAATACGGACTATCTTTCTCTTACCATAAGAGGCGCAGCTTTTGTCGGATGATACAAAGCCTAATCAATCTGTCACGGTAGTAGCGCCTAGTTGGCAAGAAACCTTGCGAGCCTGCCTGTCTATTAAAGTCTTGCGATTGGTCCTGTTGGGATTTTCTGCGGGGCTACCTATTCTGCTAATTTTTTCATCGTTGTCGTTGTGGTTGCGCGAGGCTGGTATTGACCGCGCCGCAATTACGTTTTTTAGCTGGGCTGCCTTAGGCTACTCATTCAAATTCGTCTGGGCGCCATTGGTTGACCAGCTTCGGCTACCTTATCTTAGCCGTTTCTTAGGGCAGCGCCGGGGTTGGCTGTTATTGGCGCAGTTGTCGGTAATTTCCGCTATTTGCATTATGGCTATGGTGGACCCTGCTACCGGTGAAGACACGCTATTTTGGATGGCGATTGGCGCTGTTTTATTGGGCTTCTCATCTGCTACTCAAGATATCGTAATTGATGCGTACCGTATCGAAGTCGCCGATGAACGGCTGCAAGGTGTCTTGGCCGCAGCATATACCGCAGGCTATCGGTTCGCGATGATCATTGCCGGTGCTGGTGCTTTGGTCATGGCGTCACATTGGGGGTCGTCGCTGGGGAGTTATAATTATGAAGCCTGGCGACTAACTTACTTCCTGATGGCCGGGTTTATGCTGGTGGGTGTACTGACCACCTTATCAATGCCTGAGCCTGAGGTTGTGCGAGATAGGACCGGTCAAATTGCGACGCGTGATTCGGTGCAATTTTTAGGACTGTTTATTGTTTGTTTGACAGCTTTCGTAAGCTGTTTTGTTTTTTCAGCAGACTTTGTGGAGACGGTCAAACGCTGGATTGAGGTGCTGTTGAACAATGCAGCGCTGTCTTCATTTTTAGTCGAGGCAGTCCGAATAGGGCTCGCTTGTGCTGTGGCATATATGGTTGCTCGGCTATTAATCGGTTTCCGGTTAGTACCACAATCGATGGTCGAGAAAACCTACTTGGCGCCCATTAAAGACTTCTTTGCACGCTATGGCGTGTCATTGGCCGTGTTGACCCTCTGCTTGGTCGGGACCTATCGAATCTCGGATATTATTCTGGGTATTATTTCCAACGTTTTTTACTTAGATATGGGTTACAGCAAAACTCAAATCGCCAGTGCAGTAAAAACTTTTGGCGTGTTTATGGTGATCCTCGGTGGCTTCCTGGGGGGCTTGCTGACGATTAAATTTGGCGTCTTGCGTATTTTGCTGCTTGGTGCGTTATTGTCAGCATTAACTAATCTCTTGTTTGTCGGACTCGCCTTAAGTGAGCCTTCTGAAGTTGGGCTGTATTTAGTGGTTGCCGCTGATAACCTATCGGCCGGTCTGGCTTCTGCTGCATTTATTGCTTTCCTTTCTAGCTTAACGAATGTGTCTTTTACAGCAATGCAGTACGCGATTTTTAGCTCATTAATGACTTTGTTACCTAAAGCTTTAGGTGGCTATAGTGGCTCAATGGTTGATGCAGTGGGTTACCCTACCTTCTTTGTTATCACCGCTTTATTAGGCTTGCCTGTGATCGTGCTGATCGTAGTAATGTGGAATCGCTTTGATGTTAATAAATGATAATCATTTGCGTTTATGGGTTGTTTAGTATAACTTTCTCCTGAATTACGTTTTGCTTGTTATGAGGCTGTTTGCTTCGTAACTATCAATAGAAAACAGGGAGAAGTGTAATGAGTTACCGGATAAACGCCTGGTTAGAACGATCAGACCCAGAGTTGATCATTAGTAGTACGCGTACGGGGCAAGTGCTTATCCATTGGCGAGGTGAAAAGATTAGGGATTTGATCGAAACTGGCCAGTTGGATACCCACTCGTTGTGTTCGTCGGCAACGCCTTCGACAGATATTGTCAGGGAGTTATTGCTCGTATATTAATGCCAGCCGTAAAGCGATAAATTGATTTTTCGCCCGTTAAAGCAGATGCCTTCATTAATGAGTTTAGCGTGCTGTGCTCGGTACGCTAAACTGTTGTAAGGAAAACTAATTTGTCCACTGGCATTGACCACTCGGTGCCAGGGCAATCGCGTATCTTTAGGTAGCTTTTTTAACAGCCCACCAACATACCTAGCGTGCGTTGGATAGCCTGCCATTGCTGCGAGCTTTCCGTATGTGGTCACCTTTCCCGAAGGGATGTGGCCAATTAATGTCCAGAGCTTGAGTTGCAATTCCTCTACATCAGCCACATTGATAACCCTAAGAGTGGTTTTTAAGAGCGCCAGCTGTTGGCGTTTTGCCTTGTGTTGATCTGCAATTATTGAATTATGCGTATTAACTTGAGTCAGATGCCATACGTATTTTGTTTAATAAAGTTGCTGTTGTTAAGCCTTTGGGTTTTTTATTTGTTCTTTTGGTGAGTCCGTTGTGGTTATCGGTGCGCAGCCTGAATTCGGCGGATGGCTATTAAAAGGTTACAATTAGCAGCTTGCAGTACTGATTTGGTAGGGGAGTTGTATGCGTTTTCTTTTTATATTTTTCATCATTATTCCGATCATCGAAATTACAGTGTTGATCAATGTGGGTCAGGCTATAGGTACTTGGTACACGGTCGGCTTAGTACTATTGTCAGCATTTATTGGGGTGAATATGCTTCGCTACCAAGGGGTTTCTACATTAACCCGGGCTCGTCAGCGGATGAATATGGGTGAAATTCCTGCAACTGAAATGGTCGAAGGTATTATTTTAGCCGTTGGTGGTGCGCTATTAATTACACCAGGATTTGTGACTGACTTTATTGGTTTTTGCTGTTTAATCCCATTCACTCGTCGCTGGTTTGCTGCCTCAATGAAAAAACATTTCACTGTTGTTGGTGTTGGCGGGCAAGCGCAAGGCTTCTACTCGTCGCAAGCGGATTCTCATGGGCCGTTTACCGGTAATCTGCACAGCCAAAGCAAAAATGAGGGGCAGACTATTGATGGTGAGTACCGACGTGATGATTAATCCTCGGAAAAGTTAATTTTTTTCTTCCCCTCCTGTTGAATTCATTTCTCAAGCCCCCATAACTCTTACATCAATTAATTTGAGCCTCTTTATTGGTAAAGGGCTCTTTTACAGGCAAAGCCATTGGCTTTATTTGTTTGCAAATTGCATTAGGAGACAAGCGCAAATGAGCATTCGTCCACTTCACGATCGTGTTGTAGTTCGTCGTAAAGAAGAAGAGACCACCACCGCGAGTGGCATCGTTCTTCCAGGTTCTGCACAGGAAAAGCCTAACCAAGGTGAGGTCGTTGCTGTTGGTAAAGGCCGTATTAACCAAAATGGTGACGTACAAGCAATGGATGTTAAAGCGGGTGATACCGTTTTATTTGGTCAATATGCGGGTAACTCAGTAAAGGTCGATGGCGAAGAGCTAATGATCATGAGTGAAAGCGATATTTTAGGTGTTATTGAATAACCCACTCTTGCTGCTAAAGCGACATTTGATAGTCACGAGATGTAACTACGAAGGAATTTTGGAAAATGGCTAAAGAAGTAAAATTCGGTGATTCGGCTCGTTCGCAAATGGCGAAGGGCGTAAATATTCTGGCTGACGCGGTTAAAACCACGTTGGGCCCTAAAGGTCGTAACGTTGTTTTAGAAAAAAGCTTCGGCGCGCCAACCGTTACTAAAGATGGTGTTTCTGTTGCGAAAGAGATCGAACTTAAAAATAAGTTTGAGAACATGGGCGCACAGATGGTTAAAGAAGTCGCGTCTCAGGCCAATGATGTGGCAGGTGACGGTACGACTACAGCGACGGTTCTAGCACAAGCGATTGTTAACGAAGGCCTTAAGTCGGTTGCTGCGGGCATGAACCCAATGGATCTTAAGCGCGGTATCGACAAAGCGACTGCTGCGGTTGTTGCTAAGCTTCAGGAAATGGCAACACCTTGTGCTGATGCAAAAGCGATTGCACAGGTTGGTACCATTTCAGCGAACAGTGACGAGCAAGTGGGTAACATCATCGCTGAAGCAATGGAAAAAGTCGGTAAAGAAGGCGTTATTACTGTTGAGGAAGGCTCAGGTCTTGAGAACGAACTCGACGTAGTCGAAGGTATGCAGTTCGATCGTGGTTACCTATCCCCTTACTTCATCAACAATCAAGAAAACATGAATGTTGAGCTAGAAAGCCCATTCATTCTGTTAGTTGACAAGAAAGTCAGCAACATTCGCGATTTGCTTCCGGTACTAGAAAACGTTGCTAAGTCTTCTCGTCCGTTGATGATTATTGCTGAAGACGTTGAAGGCGAAGCGTTGGCAACACTCGTTGTTAACAATATGCGTGGCATCGTTAAAGTGGCTGCGGTTAAAGCACCTGGTTTTGGTGATCGTCGTAAAGCGATGTTAGAAGATATCGCTATCCTTTCTGGTGGTACGGTTATCTCTGAAGAAGTTGGCCTAACATTGGAAGGCGCAACCCTTGAGCATCTTGGTTCTGCTAAGAAAGTGGTAATCACTAAAGAAGCGACGACTATCGTTGATGGCATTGGTGAGCACAGCGCAATCGAATCACGCGTTGCTCAAATCCGTGCTCAGATTGCTGACACTTCTTCTGATTACGACAAAGAAAAACTTCAAGAACGTGTGGCTAAATTGGCCGGCGGCGTAGCTGTCATCAAAGTTGGCGCGGGCACTGAAATGGAAATGAAAGAGAAGAAGGCGCGTGTTGAAGACGCACTTCACTCGACGCGTGCAGCGGTTGAAGAAGGTGTTGTTCCTGGCGGTGGTGTTGCGTTGGTTCGTGCACTTCAGTCGATTACTGGTTTGGAAGGTGAAAACCACGATCAGACTGTGGGTATCGAACTCGCTTGTCGTGCAATGGAAGGCCCAATGCGTCAAATCGTTAACAACGCTGGTGATGAAGCATCTGTTGTTGTCGCTAATGTTAAAGCAGGTGAAGGTAACTACGGTTACAACGCGGCAACAGGTGAATACGGCGATATGCTAGAAATGGGTATTCTTGACCCTGCGAAAGTAACGCGCTCTGCACTTCAAGCAGCGGCCTCTGTAGCGGGTCTGATGATCACTACTGAAGCGATGATTGCTGAAGAAGAAGCAGAAGGTGGTGCTCCTGCTATGCCTGATATGGGCGGTATGGGTGGCATGGGCGGTATGGGTGGCATGGGTGGAATGATGTAACCCGCGCTTTCTTAAGCCTTAAAAAAAGCCTGGCATTTGCTGGGCTTTTTTGTCTTTGTCGCTTATTGCGAGCAGCGCTATCTGATCTATTTCGCTTGGAGCTATGGAGCTGGCTCGATAACATCGTTATTCTTGAGTTATATAAACGCCAATGCATTTAACGTTTAGCTAGGAAAATAGTTACTGCTTATGCAAAAAGACGAAGATTTTTCAGATATTCCAGAACTGGGTCCTGCGGACGAAGATCGTGTTAGCAATGCGAAGATTCCTACATTAGAGACCCGGCAGCCTGTGGAAAAGCCGAGTCAAAGGGATGCAGCGCCAGTCGCTAAAAAGAAAAGTAATAGTCCGTTGCTCATCATAGTGGTGTTGCTTCTCGCAGGCGGTTTGGGATTCTCATTGTTTCAGCAAGTTAACCTTCAGCAGCAGCTGGCATTATCTGAAGATATTTTATTACAGACGCAGTCGCGCTTGGCTGATATCGAATCTTTGGTTAACGCAACGGATGAAAGCAGTAGCAAAACGGGAGCGGCATTTCTTGCTCAATTAAAACGTCAGCAAAGTGACCGAGAAGCTCGTATTGCCCATGTTGATGATGAAATTAGAAAATTATGGGCGATCTACCAAAAATACAAACCAACTATTGCTGAACTTGAAAAGAGCTCAGAGCAACAAGGGAAAACGATAGTAACCCAACAAAAGGCGATCGAAGGCCAAGAACAAGCCTTAGCTAGTCAACAAAAAGAACTGAAAACTGTTGGTGGTTCTCTGGATACGATAGGTGTTTCGCTGAATCAGCAAAAAGCCCAATTGGCCTCATTGGAAGGTTCGGCGAAAAAAGCGGACGAAAAATTGTTAGCAGATGTGGCGGCTATTAAAGACAATCTGCGCCTACAAAACCTTCAGCAACAAGAGTTAAATGATCTGCAGCAGGCGGAAATTGCCGAGATTAAAGCGGCAGTTGCAAACGCCGGTAAATCTCAGCAATTACAAGCTGTTGTTGATGAACACCAGCGCTCGATCGATTCAATTAATGCGAGTCGCCGGCAGATTAATGCAGAAATTTTGAAACTGAGAAGCCAGTTGGCTCGTTTGCAATCCGCGACGTCGCCATAGGCAGATCAATTGTTTTTTGTGGATATAGCACTATACTCGCTTACTCAACGGTTAAATAACGTGTCCAACGGTTAATGAGCATACGCGCTTTTTTTGCTTTACCCCTTAAGTCACAAGTTGTTCGTCGGTTAAGTGATCATGCTGATTCGCTATGCCGGTTAGATCCCCGTGCAGATGTTCTCTGGGTCGACTCAGATAGCTTTCATCTGACCTTGTGTTTCTTGGGTGAAATCGAGCTAGAACTAGTCAATACGTTAGAAGAACTGACGGCGGATGCGCTGTCGGGCCTACGTCCATTCCAGTTATCATTACAGCAATTTGAACACTATCAAGTTAATCGCCAATTGGCGGTAATCGCTGCTATTGCAGACCTGAGTGATGCATTGGCTGAAGTCAGAGAACGATTAGTGCCGTTAATCGAAGATATCGGGATTGATGAACACCAGCAGGATTTTAAACCGCATGTGACAGTCGGGCGTATGCAGGCGACAGAAGCATTTACAGCGTCTGAGGAATGGCCAGCGTTGGATGAATTAGCGATAGCCGATTCAGTTGTGCTTTATCAGAGCAAAAACGGCGCGAACGGCTCCATTTATACCCCGCTTTTTGAAGTGCCGCTGTCCACCGGTCGCAAGCAAGACGAGTGTAAATTTTAACAATAAGTGATTCCGCGGGTTTACACAGTAGCTATGTGTCTTCACAAGGCTATATCAAAACGAGATGACTTCTTATCTACGGGGATAAATATGTTATCTAGGGGGTTAAATAATAGTTTAAACACTCTTCGGCGGTCAGGGGCATGGACAGGTAGTAACCCTGAATATAATCGCACCGTAGTTCTTGCATAGCCTCACGTTCTTCGATTGTTTCTATTCCTTCAGCCACGACTTCCATATTCAATCGGTGTGCCATTTCGATGATACCAACAGCCAGAGCATGGTTTCGTGGGTTTTGATGGATGTTCTGAATCAGCTTTCGATCAATTTTTAAGAGATCGAACGATAATTCAGTTAAATGAGTGAACGAGGAAAACCCACTGCCAAAGTCGTCCAAGGCGATTCTAAATTGTTTTTCATGAAGGGTATTAAATTGACGTTTGCAGGTGCGGAAGTTTTCGACCATTTGTCTTTCGATAATCTCTAAGCAAATGACATCATGAGGAATGCCTGCTTGGGTCACCCATTGATCAAAAGAGTGACAAAATTGCTTAGATCCTAACTGACCTGGGCTGATGTTGATGCTGACTTTACCAATGACTTTGCCTTGTTCTACGAGCTTGTTATAGATCTGTTCAAGCTGTTTTACCAATAGTCGAGTAATCTCGTTAATGGCGGGTGTCATTTCGGCGATAGGAATAAATTCATCAGGATATATTTCGCCAAGATCTGGTTCGTTCCAGCGAGCGAGAATCTCAAAGTTGACTGTGTCAGGATCATTAATATTGATGATCGGTTGATAAACACTGTAAATCTGCTCTTCAGCAACGCCTTTTGATAGTAGTAACTCAATCTGTTGGACACGTGCGAACTGTTTTTCAACGCTATTGGTATAGAAACAAGTGAATGTTTCGTTTTTGGCTTTTGCCTCATACATTGCGTAGTCGGCTTGTTTGATGAGTAAATCCAAGGTTGCGGCTTCAGGGTAGTAGGCTACGCCAATAGCAACAGCACAATCTAATTCGTGTGATCCGACAATAAAGGGTGTATCAAATGTTTCTTCTATACGGTTGATGAGAGCGGATATGTCGCTTCGTTGATCAATAACATCTGTCAATATCACGAACTCGTCGCCACCGAGTCGAGCAAGAAAGTCTGCTTCTCGGACGATGGATTGAATACGATGACTGACTTGAATAAGTAGTTGGTCTCCATCAAGGTGACCCAGCCAATCATTAATTTTTTTAAAGCCATTAAGGTCAAAATATAAAAGTGCAAAAGATTTTCCGACTCTGTCAGAACGCTTAATGGCTCGTGTCGCAATGTCATGAAAATAAGTACGGTTAGGCAGGCCTGTTAAGGCGTCAAACTTTGCTTGGATTTCAAGTTGCTTATTCGCTGAATAGGCTGTGTCCAGTGCGAGTTTTAGTCTTTCTTCGATGTTTTTCCGTTCTTTTGCGTAGCGTAAACTTCGCGCCAAAATTGCGGGAGTCACATTGTTCTTTGTGAGGTAGTCTTGCGCGCCGTTTTTGAGTGATTCTACGGCTAGGTCTAAATCTTCGTTACCTGTTAACACCACAATAGGAAGAGTAGGAAATTCTCGGCCTACAAGGGTCACATTATCAACTCCTGATTGATCCGGTAAGTTCATATCAAGAATGAGGGCGTCAAAGGTACCACTGCTTAATGACGTATAAATGTCAGCAAATTTGCTGACACAAATAACCTTGTACTCACCTTCAAAAGCATCGTTTAGCATTTCTGTAAATAACGCTGCATCGGCAGGATTGTCTTCTGCCATCAAAAAGAAGTGGGTATCTTCTTCATACTGCTGAACCTGCATAGACGTAGAAATACTGTCCACCTTTGATCTCATTAACTGGTTGATATTGTGGCTGCTCCCTTGGTGAATTTATGACAGAAGCATAAAGTTTAGGAGCTATACAGGTTGAGTATAGATGACTTTTAAACCTCCAAGAGTCGATTGAGCAAACGACAACTCTGCGTCGTGCAATTCAGCGATAAAACTGACATAGGTCAGCCCCATCCCCATCCCGGGGTACTTTTCACCATTGAGCTGTTTAAAGGGTTTCTTGATGATTTCATAGTCTTTTTCAGCAACGCCAAGACCGTTATCTTCAACACAGACGGACAAAGCGTTGTTTTCAAAAGACGTTGTTATATGGATTTTTTTTTGGTGTTCCTGTGCGGTAGGCTGGAAAATCCGTGCATTGTCTACAAAAGAGTGAATAACCTGATGCCATTGGCTTTTGATTAATAAGATGGAGTCATTGCTGCCGACGTGATGGACGTCAAATTGGATGGTAGGGTTGTTGAGAATTATATGCTCTAGAGCCGAGTGAACTAACTCTTCACTCGTCAGGGTTTGGTGCTGGCTAGCTTTGGTCGCCAGTCGTGATAGGGTTAGTAGGGCTTCGATTTGCGCTTGAGCCTGTACGCCCCCATCGTGAATAAATTGAAGCCATTGTTTTTCTTTGTCGGTGAGCCTGTCGGCAGCTTGCTCCATAATCATTGATGAAAAGCTCGTCGCATGACGGGCAGGGGCGCTCATATCATGGGAGATCGCGTAAATAAGGTCTTTTAAAAACTTGTTTTTGGCGTCACTCATTACACTTATCACCGGTAAGTATTGTTATTGTGGTTGTTAACTAATTGAAAAAGCACTTGATTAGCGAATTGGCAGAGCTGATAAAAACTGACTAAGCTGTTATAGGTTTTAGTCGTTGTTCACCAAAAATACTAGTTAATGTTCAACGTATTTGAGGCGCAGCGTGTGTCGCGTCTAGCCCAATAGATAATAAAAAGGACTGTGGTGAGGTGTATGGATAATAATGCCCCGCAAATAAGGGATATACCAATCAATGTGCTTGTAGACAACGCGGTTGTAGGCATTATTTCAGTCGATGTAAACGGTTATATACATACAGTAAATTCATTCGCAGAGCGGTTATTTAAATACCCTCCTAATGAGTTGGTCGGGGAAAAAATTGACCAACTAATGTCGCCTGATTTTTTTGATCTTAGCGAGGAAACTTCCACTATTGACGATAACGGTCCAGGTGGGCATTGCTCTCTAGGACGAGATGGTTACGCTACTCGAAAAGATGGCACCGAGTTTCCTTTCGAGCTAGGGGTCAATCAAGTGTTGATTGATGGCCAAAAAATCACAGTAGGGATCATTCGAGATATTTCTAAAAGGGTTGCGGCTGAGCGTTCATTGCTGGCTGAGAAACGGCGACTTGATGCTGTTATGGAAACCGTCGTCGATGGCATCATTATCTTGGATCAAGATTTCGCCATCCAAAGTTTCAACCCCTCTGCTGAACGCATTTTTGGCTATAGCAACGAGGCGGTTATTGGTAAAAACGCGCGCTTATTAATCAGTGATAAATCTCCAATCGATCAATATGAACGCTTACTTTTAGACTTGGCCGCAAACAATGGTCAGTCGGTGATCCAGGGGCGGGACCTCTTGGCTGTGAGAAGCAGCGGTGTCACTTTTCCTATGGAGCTTGGTATTAACCAAATGGAGCTTGATGGGCAAAAGTTATTCGTTGCTACCGTTCAAGATATTACTGAGCGAAAAGAGTCAGAAAATGCGATCGCTGAATATGTTGAGTTACTCAAACGTAGTAACAAGGAGCTGGACGAGTTTGCTTACATTGCGTCCCATGATTTAAAAGAGCCACTGCGAGGCTTAAGCAATAACTCTCTCTTCTTAGAAGAGGATTATGCAGAATTGCTTGATGATGATGGTCGAAGACGGCTTTCAAGAATGCGGTATTTATGCGATCGGCTTGAAAAGCTTATCGATAATTTGCTGTATTTTTCTCGTCTTGGTCGTCAAGAACTTGCCGTACAGAACGTCAATTTAAATGTACTGGTGGATGATGTGGTCAGCCTCATCCAAGGCAGCCTTGATGAAGCGAATGTCAAAATAAGGGTGCCAGAGGCTTTGCCTGTGATTCGTTGTGATGTGCCCCGGATCACAGAGGTTTTCCGAAATTTAATTACTAATGCACTTAAATATAATGATAAAGATGATAAGTGGATTGAAATAGGCTCAGTTAAGGTGGCCATTCCAGGTCAGACGGAAGTCTATGAGGATGCTTTTTACGTCAAAGATAATGGTATAGGTATAGATAAAGCGTTTCATGAAGCGGTTTTTAGAATTTTTAAACGCTTGAACCATGAAAAAGACGAGGCAAAAGGTACTGGTGTTGGCCTTACCTTTGTGAAGAAAATAGTTGAGCGTCATGGCGGCCGGATTTGGATTGAGTCTGAACTTGGCAAAGGCACCACTTTCTTATTTACGCTTAGAAATACGACGACACCACAGCAATTGGATAATCTGTCAGAGGAATGACTTTTATGAGTGAACCCATACATATTTTACTGGTTGAGGATAATCAAGATGACTATGAGGCAACAGTAAGAAGCCTCAAAAAGAATCATTTTTTAAACCCTGTTAAGTGGTGTCAAAACGGGCAAGAGGCGTTGGATTACCTCTTTTGCGAAGGGGCTTATGCTAATGATCCCGATGTTAAACGACCTGATTTAATACTCCTAGACTTAAATATGCCTGGTGTCGATGGCCGGCAGGTCTTACAAAAAATAAAAGCCGTAGAGCAGTTAAAATCTATTCCTGTAGTGGTCCTGACAACATCTAAAGATATTCGTGATATTGAAAGTTGTTATGAGATAGGCGCAAGTACTTACATACAGAAACCTGTCAGCTTTCAAGGTTTAACTGATGCGATTAAAACGATGAAAGAGTATTGGTTTGGTGTCGCCATCTTGCCGGTGAAAGGTCGTTAAAATGCTGCGAGTTATTATTACCTCAAACAGTAATAGCGGCCGAAAAAATGAAAAAATCTTATAAGCTACTCATTATCGAAGACAGCATTGATGACTTTGAGTTATTTCATCGGCTGTTATCAAGAGCCCCCGTTGAGTCTAATAAAGAGTACTTACTGCAACATGCGGTTGATGGTCACGAAGGCATTGCGCTAATCGGCGAGTCACTACCGGATTGTGTCCTGCTTGATTTTTCTTTGCCGGGTAAGGACGGCCTCAACGTACTTCAAGATATACGTCACGACTACCCCAACTTACCTGTTGTTGTTATGACAGGGCAGGGGGATGAAACCCTTGCTGTGCGGCTTTTGAAAGCTGGCGCACAAGATTACCTCGTTAAATCTAAAGCGCGGTTCGAGACGCTGGATCGAACCATTGATAATGCGATTGTTTGCAGCCAAGCGTTACTCAATGAAACGAAGGTTGAAGGGGCCTCTCACATTCTTGTCATTGATGATAATCCTGATGATAGAGAGCTTCTAGTACGCAGTTTGACACGAGTTAAGGCGATTGATTATTCGTTCACTGAAGTTGACTCAGGTGAAGAGGGGTTCGCTTGTTTGCAGGAAAATGCAGACATGTTTGATTGTGTTTTGCTTGATTATTCTATGCCTGGATATGATGGTTTACAGGTATTACAACAAATTGTTCTCGACCATCCTTTTCTTCCCGTCATCATTTTAACGGGTCAAGGCAATGAAACGATTGCTACAGAAGCGATTAAATCTGGTGCGTTCCATTACTTAGTTAAGTCGAGTATCAATAGTGATGTCATTGACAATGCCGTTCGTTCGGCTATAGAGCAAAAGAGGCTGGAATATCGGATTGCAGAAAAAGATTTATATATCAAAAAACACGAAGAAGAAGTGACTGAGTACCGAGAATTGCTTGAGCTGGTAGTTAGCAGTGCCAAAGTTGTGATTTGGGATTACGACTGTCAATTAAAGGTGATCAAGTTTAACCGACAGCTGGAAGAGTTGTTAGGTTGGCATTCAGAAGCCCCATTATTATTAGATTCATTCGCTGAGCGATCTTTACAGGGTGATGAGGGTGTACAGTTTTTGGAGTACTTCTCCGCTTGCATTGACGGTAGCCAGTCGAGTTTTGAGTACACGTGTAAAATGCATCCAGAGCATGAGCATTGGAAGTGGGTGCGCTGTACTGGCAACGTTGTTAGCCGCAGCCAAGATGGTATTGCTTTACGGATTGCAGGAACGCTGCACGACGTGACGGAAGAGAAGAAAGCAGTAGAGCATATCATTGCAGCAAACGAAGAGTTAGAGAGGTTTGCCTATATGTCTTCTCATGACTTACAAGAGCCATTGCGAATGGTCGCTAGCTTTACCGAGATTTTACAGAATGAGTATGCGGACCAGCTGGATGATCGGGCAAAACAATTTATTCAGTTTGCATATGATGGCTCTGTGCAAATGCAGCAAATGATTAAAGGTTTGCTTGAATACGCCAAAACGCAACAGAGTAATATTCAACATGATTTGGTGGATATGAACCAAGCCGTTGATATTGCTAAACAGTCATTATCAGTTAGCTTTGAGGAATGCTCTGCTAAACTGATTTGCGCACCATTACCGTCAGTTAAAGCAAACTATTTGCAAGTCTCTTCAATGTTACAAAACTTATTGGGCAATGCTCTTAAATACCGAAGGGCTGATGTTGATCCTGTTGTAACTATCACGGCACAAAAAGATGATGATTTTTGGGTTTTTTCAGTGCAGGACAATGGTATTGGTATTAAACCTGAGTACTGTGAAAAAATTTTTGAGCCTTTTAAGCGACTTCATCGTCGCGATGAGTATGCGGGTACGGGGATGGGGTTGGCTATATGTCGCAAGGTGGTGCAAGAACTAGGCGGTAGTATTTGGGCTGAAGCCGCGATGAATGAAGGAACGAAAGTTTCTTTCTCTGTCCCCGTTCAGATAGTTAGTGAAAAATAATAAAAGAGTAAATCATGGTAAATAAAGCGATGAAACCTGTTGAAATCGTACTTGTTGAAGATAATCCCGGTGATGTCGTATTGACGCAGGAAGCGTTCCGAAAATCAAAAATTTCAAACCGTATTGAAGTGCTGAATGATGGAGAGATGGCATTAGATTATTTGTTTAAACGTAACGGCTATGAAAATGCCTCCACGCCGGACCTTGTTCTGCTTGATTTAAACTTACCTAAAATCGATGGCAGGGAAGTGCTTGAAACATTGAAATCAGATGACGTAACTAAGTCGATACCCGTCGTCATTTTGACAAGCTCTGATGCTGAGAATGATATTGGACAAACCTACGACCTTCAGGCCAATAGTTATGTAGTCAAACCGATCAGTATGGAGGATTTTGTGAAGATTGTTACGGCGATTGAAGATTTTTGGTTTACTGTCGTATCACTTCCACGTTAGTGACAGTAAGTCGACCTGAACTCCCTTTCATCGGAACTCCTGTCGTTGAAACTCCTCTATTGAATTCCGCACATCAAATACATATTGCCTCTATCGAAAAGCGCCATTAACTCTATACTTTGTTATATTTGTTTGTAACGCTACGTTATTGAGCTAAACAGACCTGCTTACCCAGCCGCAGAGCTAAAGGGAAGCCTCGATAGGAGTCATTATGACCGTAATTCGCCAGCAAGATCTGATCGACAGCGTGGCCGATGCGCTGCAATTTATTTCCTACTATCACCCCGTAGATTTTGTTAAAGCGGTTCATGAAGCTTATTTAAAAGAAGAGTCGAAAGCGGCAAAAGACGCGATGGCTCAAATTCTCATAAACTCGCGGATGAGTGCGGAGGGACATCGCCCTATTTGTCAGGATACGGGCATTGTTACGGTGTTTATTAAAATTGGCATGAATGTCCAGTGGGAAGCGGATATGAGCGTCGATGACATGATTAATGAGGGTGTTCGTCGAGCCTATTTACACCCCGATAATGTTTTACGCGCTTCGATTCTTTCTGATCCTGCTGGGAAACGAATTAATACCAAAGATAATACGCCTGCCGTAATTCATATGCAGGTTGTTCCTGGTGATGAAGTCGATGTTCAGGTCGCAGCTAAAGGGGGTGGGTCGGAGAATAAGTCGAAAATGGCGATGCTTAACCCCAGTGATGACCTTGTGGAGTGGGTGCTTAAAACAGTCCCAACCATGGGGGCGGGTTGGTGTCCTCCCGGAATGCTCGGCATTGGTATTGGTGGTACCGCTGAAAAAGCGGCAGTGATGGCGAAAGAGTCACTCATGGATCCGGTGGATATCCAAGAGCTAAAAGAAAGAGGGGCTTCCAATCGTGTCGAAGAACTGCGCTTAGAACTATACGAAAAAGTAAACAATCTGGGTATAGGTGCGCAAGGGTTAGGTGGATTGACAACAGTTGTTGATATCAAGATTAAAGACTATCCAACTCATGCGGCATCATTACCTGTTTGTATTATTCCTAACTGTGCCGCAACTCGACATGCGCATTTTGTGTTGAAAGGCGACGGCCCCGCGTATCAAACGCCGCCGTCATTATCAGATTGGCCGGAAGTTACTTTCGATGTCGGGCCGTCTACGCGACAAGTCGATTTAAACACTGTCACTCAGGAAGAGATTGAAAGCTGGAAGCCAGGGGAAACTTTGTTACTCAATGGTAAAATGCTGACAGGCCGTGATGCGGCGCATAAGCGTTTATGTTCGATGCTTGATGCGGGTGAAAAATTACCGGTAGATCTTAAAAACCGCTTTATCTATTACGTTGGGCCAGTTGACCCTGTGAGAGATGAAATCGTTGGTCCAGCCGGCCCAACGACTGCGACACGCATGGATAAGTTTACTCGCCAAGTGTTAGAGGCGACGGGCTTGCTCGGCATGATTGGTAAGGCTGAACGTGGTCCTACAGGGATTGAGGCAATTAAAGATAATCGTGCGGTATATCTAATGGCAGTGGGTGGTGCGGCTTATCTAGTATCGAAAGCTATCAAGAGTTCTAAGGTGGTGGCATTCCCTGAACTGGGCATGGAAGCCATCTACGAATTCGAGGTTGAAGATATGCCGGTAACTGTCGCAGTTGATGTTAATGGTGAAGCTGTTCACGAAACGGGTCCTGCGTTGTGGCGTAAAAAAATAGAAGAAGCTCAAGTGCTAGAGGTTCGTTAAGCAAATAGTCGGATAAAAAAAAGCCGCACAATGTGCGGCTTGAAAAATAAAAACAAAGATAGGATGGAAACTATAAGGTAGCATTATTTTTCATGATTGCAAATACTAATGAGAATAATTATCGAATAACTAGCATTTTAAAAGAAGCCGCTGTTCAGTTGTGCTTATTTAAGAATAATCTAATGAAAGTGTCTAAAAATTGTACTCAAAGTGTAATTCTTCCCGTAAAATGGCGATTGGCTCTTAATTTCTAATAATTCTAAAGCAGTGTGTTTTTCCGTTTCGTTAAGGAATGACGTTTTTTTTGTCTCAGGAAACGGAAGCTAGCCAAGCACTGTTGTCTCTAAGGGACTTGCATGTTGCAGGATACAGCTGAACTTGCGGCTAAGTATTTGCGTGAAGCAATACCATTGATGGTAAAGCACGACATACCACCAACGCCGTTTAATTATGCGCTCTGGTATAACTATGTATCAAATCGTGACCCCATGTTAAATGAGGCCATCGAAAACATCATAGAGGCTAAGGGCACCTACTCTCCTGAAAAGACGGAAGAGCTTTTCACCCAGCACATCATTAATGATCACATTATTGCCTCAAAAGATATTCAGAAAAGCTTAAAGAGCATCATGGCTGAATTGCAAAGCCAGGTGGATGTTACGCTTAAAGGTACAAACGACTTTCATCAGTTGCTCTCCGAATCCTCTCAAAATTTAAACCAGACCGAAGTGGAGCCAAGCGGGCTCTCGGGCATTATCTCTGGGTTGATTCATGGTACAGAGCGTCTGTCTCAAACTGCCGATACATTTCGCCAACAAATGGCGGAAGCCCAAAAAGAAGTTGAACAATTAAAGATCGAGCTTAGGAAGACCCGACGTGAAGCGCAAAGTGACTCGTTAACTGGCTTATATAACCGCCGATTTCTTGATGAGTATCTTGAAGAGAAGGTGGCGAGTGCTGCATCTGAAAACATGTACGTGGTGATTGCTGATATTGACCACTTTAAATCGTTTAATGATAACTACGGTCATCAAGTGGGTGATCAAGTGATTAAGCGAGTCGCTAGCTTGCTCAAGCGGTCATTAATTGGTAATGAGATTAGCGCACGCTATGGTGGTGAAGAGTTCGTGCTTGTTCTTAAAGAAACGCTGGTGGAAGGGATCGAAGAGCGTGCCGAGAAAATGCGAAAATCCATAGAAACCATCGTGCTTAAAGATCGTCGTGAAGGGAAAAGTATTCGTCGTATTACCGCCTCTTTTGGTATAGCAAAGTTTAGTGGTGCCGAGTCTGCAACAGACTGGGTTGAGCGAGCCGATAAAGCGTTATACCAAGCGAAAAAGTCTGGACGTAATCGTGTCGAGAGCGCTGATTAACTAACTTTACTTCTGCTCAGCCAAGCGGCGCCACGTGCGCCACTTGAATCTCCATGCTTTGCTTGCCGTAAGTGTGTTTTAACCGTGCCTGATGTTACATAGCGACCCCACCGAGAGGGGACTTCATTATAGATCGCTTGAATGTTCGAAAGGCCGCCTGCTAGGACGATGACTTCTGGGTCGATTATATTGATAATGCTGGCTAAGCCTTTTGCTAATCGTTCGTAGAAACTATTCATTGAGGCGACTGCCAAGACGTCCCCAGAAGCGGCGCTTTGGACTAACTCCTCAACTCGTGAGAATGATGCGCCTGTTAATCGGTTGTGATGCTCGCATAAGCTCGGCCCCGATACGAAGGTTTCTATACAGCCGCGTTTGCCACAGAAGCAGTTGAAAAAATGATCCTCAGTTTCGGGCCAGGGCAGAGGGTTGTGACCCCATTCTCCGCAAATAGCATTTGGTCCGTTCAGTAATTGTTGATTAAACGCGATGCCGCCACCCACGCCGGTGCCGATAATAACGCCGAAAACGCTTTTGGCGTCAGCTCCCGCTCCGTCAACGGCTTCAGATAGGGTCATGCAGTCGGCATCATTGGCAATAGCTACCTCGCGGGCAAGTAGAGCAGCTAAGTCATTATGAAGTTTCTCTCCAATCAGCCAGGTGGAGTTGGCGTTTTTAATCTGGCCAGAAAAAGGATCGATTGAGCCCGGAATACCGATGCCCAAATGGCACTGCTGACCGAGCGAACGTTCAGCTTTTTGCACGATCGCTACAATCGCATTTATGGTGTCACGGTAGTTGCCGCGGGGTGAGGGGGTTCGTTCTATATAGCATTGATGGCCGTGGATATCTAAAACGCGAATCTCGATTTTTGTGCCACCTAAGTCTATCCCTGCATATAGCATAGCGATCTCTCATATTTCGTTATAACTAGTCTATGACGCTTGCTATTTGGATGCATCAATAACCTTAAAAACCTTTATAAAAGAGCAAGGTAGTATTTTTTTGGGTTGGTGTCCGAACAGCCTGCAATCGGGATTATATAGACATAATTCGGCCCACTATGTACTATTCGACCATACTTTAGTTTTTCAGAAGTAGGATGTTGCCATGATCTGGTAAACACCTTCTCTCTAGGCGGCAGCGTTTACCCACGGTGTCAGCTACCAAAATTACGGAGAATATATCGTGCAAGAGCAACGTATCGAAGACGTCGATCCTATTGAAACTCAAGAATGGCTCGACGCTCTTGAGTCTGTCGCTAAGAATGAAGGTTCTGACCGAGCAAAATACATTCTGGCAAAACTGGGCGAACGCGCCAGCCAAATGGGCGTGCAAAAATCTGCCGAACTATCCACCCCCTACGTTAATACTATTGATCCTGAAGATGAACCTGCGGTTCCGGGCGACTTGTTTACTGAACGTCGGATCCGTTCGTTGATTCGTTGGAACGCAATGGCAATGGTTATTCGAGCCAATGATAATGACGAAGGCTTAGGCGGCCATATTTCCAGCTTTTCATCTGCTGCAACGCTCTACGAAGTTGGCTTTAACAACTTTTTCCGAGGTCCAGAAGGCGAGCAAGATGCCGACTTGGTTTTTTTCCAAGGACACATTTCTCCAGGAATCTATGCACGTGCCTATTTAGAAGGCCGACTTACCGAAGAACAATTAGATAACTATCGCCGTGAAGTCGATGGTAAAGGATTATCCTCCTATCCTCACCCTTGGCTAATGCCTGATTTCTGGCAGTTTCCAACGGTTTCTATGGGTCTGGGCCCGATTCAAGCCATTTATCAAGCACATGTTATGCGTTACCTCGACTCTCGTGAGCTTATTGAACGTGGTGATCGCAAAGTCTGGTGCTTCCTGGGTGATGGTGAGTGTGATGAGCCAGAATCGTTGGGGGCTATTACACTTGCAGGTCGCGAGAAACTAGAAAACCTTATTTTCGTGATTAACTGTAACCTGCAGCGATTAGATGGACCTGTTCGGGGTAATGGTAAAGTTGTTCAAGAGCTCGAGAGCGGCTTCAGAGGGGCGGGCTGGAATGTTATCAAAGTGCTATGGGGCCGAGCGTGGGATCCATTGCTGGAGAAAGATCACAAAGGCCTTCTCGCTAAGCGCATGACAGAAATTTGCGATGGTGAGTTGCAGAACTGTAAAGCAAATGGTGGGGCATATACCCGAGAACATTTCTTCGGTACTGACCCAGAGTTGCTTGAACTAGTGGCTGATATGTCAGATGACGACATCATGAAACTGAATCGCGGTGGTCATGATGTGCATAAAGTCTATGCCGCTTATCAGGCAGCAACTACTCATAAAGGCCAGCCAACGGTGATCTTGGCGCAAACGGTTAAAGGTTACGGCACCGGTAAATCCGGTGAAGCGAAAAATGATACTCACTCAATCAAGAAAGTTGCCATGGATGACCTTAAGGACTTCCGTGATCGCTTTGGTATCCCGTTAAGTGATGATGAACT
>JBLXCH010000025.1:33308-35733 GCA_048265065.1 Motiliproteus sp.
TCAATCAAGAAAGTTGCCATGGATGACCTTAAGGACTTCCGTGATCGCTTTGGTATCCCGTTAAGTGATGATGAACTGAAAACAGTGCCTTATTACAAGCCTGACGCTGACAGCCCTGAATTGAAGTATATGATGGAGCGTCGTAATGCGTTAGGTGGCGTCTATCCTCAACGTCGCAATGATTTTGAAGCGTTGGAAGTTCCTGCGCTTGATAGCTTTAGCGGTCAATTGAAAGAAAGCGGTAAGCGAACAGCTTCTACAACAATGGCGCTTGTGCGTATTTTGTCGTCGTTGGCTAAAGACAAAAATATTGGTCACCGTGTGGTGCCGATTGTACCTGATGAAGCGCGTACTTTTGGTATGGAAGGTATGTTCCGTCAGCTCGGCATTTACACTTCAGAAGGTCAGCGTTACACCCCGCACGATCGTGATCAGATTATGTGGTACAAAGAATCAAAAACAGGGCAGATTCTAGAAGAAGGTATTAATGAGTCTGGCTCTATGTCTGCATGGATTGCGGCAGCAACCTCCTACAGTGCGCATAATTTCACCTTAATCCCTTTTTATATCACCTACTCGATGTTTGGCCTGCAGCGGACAATGGACTTGGCGTGGGCTGCTGGTGATTCTCGTGCACGAGGCTTCTTGATCGGCGCGACGGCAGGTCGTACCACATTGAATGGTGAAGGTTTGCAGCATGAAGATGGTCATAGTTTGCTGCTGGCAAACATGATCCCTAACTGTGTTTCTTATGATGCTACTTATGCCTACGAGCTTGCGGTGATTATTCAAGACGGCATGAAGCGGATGTATCAAGATAAAGAAAATATCTTCTACTACCTCACGGTTATGAATGAGGCATATTCTCACCCCGCAATGCCAGAAGGTGCGGAAGAAGGTATCTTGAAGGGCATGTACTTGCTCAGCGAAGGTAAGAAAACTGTTAAGAAGAAAGTGCAGTTGTTGGGTAGTGGTACTATCTTACGTGAAGTAGAAGCCGCTGCTGAAATTCTGCGTAGCGACTTTGGTGTTGAATCTGATGTCTGGAGTGCAACGAGCTTTAATATGCTTCGCCGAGAAGGCTTGGAAATTGAGCGCTGGAATACAATGCACCCTGAAGAGACACCACGTAAAAGCTATGTTGAAACTTGTCTAGAAGGCCGTAAAGGGCCGGTTATCGCGTCTACCGACTATATCAAATCGTATGCTAGTCAGATTCGCGACTTCGTCCCTGCTGAAACTTATCGTGTATTAGGTACTGATGGTTTTGGTCGCAGTGATACGCGAAGCAAATTACGTGGATTCTTTGAAGTAGATCGCTATTACGTCGTGGTAGCTGCGCTTAAAGCATTGGCTGATGAGGGAACCATTAAGCCTCAAGAAGTCACTAAAGCGATTAAGAAATTTAACTTAGATCCGGAAAAGCCTAGCCCAATGTCAGTGTAATACTGAGCTGAAATGACTAGGTAGGTTTCGAGTAATATCGTTGTTGAAAATCATGAAGGAAGACAACAGTGACAGTTAAGACGATTAATATTCCGGATATCGGTGGTTCAGAAGACGTAGATGTAGTGGAAGTCTGCGTTAGTGTTGGTGACGTTGTTGCAGAAGGCGATTCATTATTAGTGTTAGAAACTGATAAAGCATCAATGGATGTCCCTGCCCCAGAAGGTGGTAAAGTAACGTCAATCACAATGAAAGAAGGCGACACCTGTAAAGAAGGTGATGCTATTCTTGAATTAGAAATTGAGTCGGCAGAGTCTGCTGAGACTGCGCCTGCTGTCGAAGAAAAAGCAGCTGTAGCAACGCCTTCAAACTCACGCAAAGAAACTATCAAGGTTCCCGATATTGGTGACGCTGATAACGTCGATCTTGTTGAGGTTTGTGTGAGTGTGGGTGACACGGTTGCCGAAGGTGACTCACTGATTGCGCTAGAGACTGATAAAGCGTCAATGGAAGTTCCTTCGCCAATGGCTGGTGTCGTTGAATCCATTATGGTGTCTGAGGGCGCTACTGTTTCTAAAGGCGACGATATTCTCGTGCTAGCCGTTGAAGGCGAAGGCGGGAGTAACGATGAAAGTAGCACAGCCAACGCTGAAAAGCCGGCAGCAGCACCTGCTAAAGCGGAAAAGGCAGCGGCTGAAGCTGAAGCCAGCGAAACGGTCATCGTTCCTGATATTGGCGGTCATAAAGACGTTGATATTGTAGAGATTTGTGTGGCTGTTGGTGACGAGGTTGCTGAAGGTGATTCGTTAATAGTCTTGGAGACCGACAAGGCATCGATGGAAGTTCCTGCGCCAAAGGCTGGTGTGGTTGAAAAACTTATCGCTGCTGATGGCGGAACGATCTCCGAAGGTGACCCTATCTTAGTCTTAAAAGTACAGGGTAGTGAGTCTGCGGAAGGATCTGCTGTTGAGCAGAAAAC
>JBLXCH010000026.1:0-10848 GCA_048265065.1 Motiliproteus sp.
TTATCACCATCAAAATCAACCGCATAATGACGGTAGCTGCTAGGAATAAACTGCCCGTAACCCATCGCGCCCGCGTAGGAGCCGGTTAAATCGGTAACGGCGAGCTGCTCTTCTTTCGCCAATTTAAATAGCTCCTTAAGTTGCCCACGGAAAAACTTACTTCTTGGTGGATAATCAAAAGCCAATGTAGATAAAGAATCCACTACACGGTATTTACCCGCATGGCGCCCATACCGTGTTTCAACACCGATAATTGCGACGATAATCTCTGGAGCGACATTAAAGGTTTCACTCGCGCGCTGGATGGTCTCAGCATGCTCTTTCCAAAACGCCACACCTTGATCTATTCTGCTCTGCCCTAAAAATATCTTGCGATATTCGCCCCATGTTAACCGTCGCTCAGCCGGTTTAGATATTGCTTTGAGAATCGAATCTTTACGCTCCGCTCCCTTAAATACGGCCTCTAATTCACTTCGATCAAAACCTTCTTCAACCAGCTCATCAATGAATCGCTTGGCCTCCTGATGACCTTCATAAGAAAGAGACCCACTAGGTTCTAAAGATTTCTTCGCGTCATCCTCTTTATGACCACCTTCATGAGCAATAGCACAACCCGATAACAACGCACTGATTACGAGAGTATTAATAAAACGCATACGATTTCTTAAGCTCCTTGCCATTATCGAACGACCATCCGCCGGTGGGTATGAATAGACATAATCATGCCAAAACCAACCAGCAGCGTAACTATCGAGGTGCCGCCATAACTAATTAACGGTAAGGGGACACCTACCACCGGCAAAATGCCACTCACCATGCCGATATTCACAAATACATAAACAAAAAAGGTTAACGTTAAACTGCCGGCTAATAAGCGACCAAATGTATCCTGTGCTTGGCTTGCGATATATAAGCCTCGAGCGATCAAACAAAGATACAGCGCTAACAACAATAAAATACCGACTAACCCTAACTCTTCACCCATCACCGCAATGATAAAGTCCGTGTGGCTTTCCGGTAAAAAATCTAGCTGGGATTGGGTGCCGTGCAACCAGCCTTTTCCATAAATGCCACCGGAGCCTATTGCTGTCTTGGACTGAATAATGTTCCAACCAGTTCCCAAAGGATCGCTTTCCGGGTTCAAAAAAGTAAGCACTCGTTGCCGCTGGTATTCACGCATGCCCATCCACAACAACGGTGCACAGGCTCCTGCAATAGCACCAGCACCTAAGACATAACGCCAACGGATACCAGACAATAACAATACGAACAAACCTGAGGAAGCGATCAAAAGACTGGTGCCTAAATCCGGTTGCTTGGCGATGAGCATCACCGGAATAGCAATCAGCACGAGGACAATAACTATATGTTTAACGTTTGGTGGAAGTGGTCGCTCAGCAAAAAACCATGCTAACGTCATAGGGACGATTAACTTCATAATTTCTGAAGGTTGGAAGCGCGGCAAGCCGGGAAACTGTATCCAACGCTGCGCACCTTTGGCACCAACCCCCATTACCAGTACTAAGACCAGTAAAATAATACCCGCCAAAAACAACCAAGGAGCCCAACGTTTAAAGTGACGCGGATGTAACCATGCTATGGCAATCATCACGGCAAAAGCTACCGCATAGCGAATAAACTGTTTTTCTAAAGCGATTAAGCTTTGTCCTGACGCGCTGTAAAACACAAATGAGCCATAGGCGGCCAATGCCAATAGGATAAGAAAGAGAATGGCGTCTATGTGAGTGTATGACCACCAGCTTCGATTACGGCTAAGATGGGTCGAGGCATCCGGCATACTCCGCTGAAATTCTTGACTCACCCGTTACCTCCATTAAGGCTACGTGGCCCAGCGTCAGCGTGTGTCGGTGCCGGTAACCGTTTTAACAAATAAGCATCCATCACCTCACGGGCAACGGGTGCTGCGGCGCTACTCCCCCCACCACCGTTTTCCACAATCACAGCAAGTGCAATTTGTGGGTTTTCTACGGGTGCAAAGCCAATAAACAAGCCATGGTCATGGTAACGCTTAGCCAGTTTGTCAGCGTCGTACTCTTCGTCTTGTTTAATCCCTAGTACCTGCGCAGTTCCGGTCTTACCTGCTATTTTATAAGTAATACCTTGGCTTATCTTTCGCGCCGTCCCATTAGGCGCATGAACAACCCGCTCCATCGCATCAAACATATAATCCCAATACTCATCACGTTTGAGCTTAATATCAGCCAACTGCTTACGTTCTGGGACTTGCAGCTCAAACTCTTGGCCACTGACCACTCGTTTCAACATCCGAGGTGGTAACCAGCGGCCTCGGTTAGCAATAGCCATAGTTGCTGTTGCTAATTGCAACGGTGTCGCAATCATAAAACCTTGACCAATACTCAAATTAACCGAGTCACCGGGATACCAAGAAGCATTTCTTGCTCGTTTTTTCCATTCACGGGAGGGTAAAATAGCGGCACTTGCTTCGGGCAAATCGAGACTGGTGACTTGCCCAAAACCAAAGCGTTTGAGGTAATCTGACATGGGATCTATGCCCATGCGGTGGCCCACATCATAAAAAAAAGTATCAACTGACTGCACAATGGCTTTTCGTAAATCCACTTTACCGTGACCCCATTTTTTCCAGTCACGGTATTTACGCCCACCTTCAGTAATTTGAAAGTAGCCTGGATCAAAAATCTCATAATCCAGTTTGATAGTTCCTGAGTCTATTGCGGCAAGACCAATAACCGGCTTTATAGTAGATGCTGGCGGATATCGCCCACGAATAGCTCGGTTAAATAAAGGAAGATCAGGAGAGGTTTGTAGCGCACGATAGTTACGTGTGCTGATTCCTGAAACAAACTCGTTAGGGTCGTAACCAGGCGTGCTAACTAAGGCGAGTATCCCCCCTGTTTTCGGGTCTAGCGCTACCACCGCACCGCGGTTATCTCCTAGCGCGGCCTCTGCAGCGAGCTGCAATTGAAGATCAAGGTGAAGCTGTAAGTCATTCCCAG
Source organism: Motiliproteus sp. (assembly GCA_048265065.1). Classification (GTDB taxonomy): domain Bacteria; phylum Pseudomonadota; class Gammaproteobacteria; order Pseudomonadales; family Balneatricaceae; genus Motiliproteus. The sequence continues at coordinate 2,997 of JBLXCH010000026.1, forward strand.
GCGTCGGGTCAGTCCGCTCAAGAACGCCTAAAATTCGACCCTTAGCGTTTGTTTCAACTTTTTGTAGGCCCACTTTTCCATGCAGCTGGTCTTCGTAGAATTTCTCAACACCGAGTTTTCCGATGTGGTGTGTACCACTGTAGTTTTCAGCATCAATTTGCTTAAGCTCACGGTCGTTTATTCGGCCGACATAACCTAGAGCATGCACTAAAGATGCACCATAGGGGTAAAAGCGTAATAAGTCAGCTTCAATTTGAACACCAGGTAAGCGATGGAAATCTACAGCAATTCTGGCGATTTGCTCATCACTTAGTTGAAATTTCAACGGGACACTTTGATACGGACGACGTCGCTGATTCAGGCGCTTTTTAAACCGTTCAATATCGAGATCACTGATATCAATATAGTCCCTAAGTCTTTCAATCGTGACGTCGAGGTCACCCGCCTGCTCTTTTAATAACGTTAAGTTATGACTCGGTCGATTATCAGCCAGAAGAGTTCCGTAGGTGTCATAAATAAGTCCACGGGTTGGAGGAACCGATTGAAGTTGGACGCGGTTTTGATCTGATTTAGTAATGTAGGTGTCGTGCTGAACTACTTGCAAATAGAAAAGGCGCGAAACCAAACCGCCCATCATCAATACAACCACCAAAAAAGCCAGTAGTGTTCGACTCGCAAAAACACGCCGTTCGGTTATGTGGTCCTTAATGGCAGAACGGTGGTTCATAGTGGCATCGTTGCCCAACAATAGCGGTAAGTTGTCACGCGGTTATTTATGATACGGATGGCCCTGCAAAATACTCCAAGCACGATACAGTTGCTCGGCCAAGATTACACGAACTAAAGGATGAGGCAGCGTTAAAGGCGATAAAGACCATTTCATTTTCGCCCTTTCTACACAACGCTTATCCAATCCATCGGGGCCGCCGACTAGAATGCTCAAATGATCACCGGACATTTGCCACGTTTCTAGCTGTTTAGCTAAAGCTTCGGTAGATAATTCCTTACCGCCGACTTCCATCGCAACAACTTGATCATTCGCAGGGATGGCAGCTAACATGGCGTCCCCTTCTTTTAAAATCGCCCTGGACAAATCCGCACCTTTGCCTCTATGACCTAAAGGAAGCTCGACAAGTTCCAACGAGCAGTCACGAGGTAAACGTTTAGCGTATTCTTGATACCCTGTAGTGACCCACGTGGGCATTTTAGTGCCCACTGCAATCAATTTTATGCGCATAAAATTAGTGTGCTACTGAGCTTTTTCTTCTTCGAGCAAATCTTCGCCCCAAAGACGTTCAAGGTCGTATAAGGCCCGCGTCGGCTCTTGCATCACGTGAACAACTACATCACCCAAATCCACCAACACCCAGTCAGAGACGTCTACGCCCTCGGAGCCTACAATGTCCACACCCGCTTTTTTCGCATCAACCAAAACATTTTCTGCCACAGATTTAACATGGCGATTAGACGTACCACTGGCGATCACCATATAGTCCGTTACATTACTCTTACCGCGAACATCAATCACTTTGATATCACGGGCTTTTTTATCTTCTAGTGAACTATCAACTAGCTTTAGTAACTGTTCGATTTGCATAGCACCTCATTGCCCGTATCCGTAGAGTTTTTCCTGCTGGATATAACTCCATACCTGATCTGGCATCAGATAACGGGGGGATTGTTTAGAATTTATCAAGTCGCGAATTTGAGTCGCGGAAATACCTAAGGGCGTCAGTTGATGGAACGATACCCCGCCATTTTTAGTTGTTAACAAATCACTTAAGGTCGCTCTGTGTTGCTTTACCCAGGGTGTTAATAATGGCCCTAAGTTAAGCTCCCAACCGGGGCGTTCTACAACCAAAATGTGACCATAGTTTAGTAATTCTTGCCATTGATGCCACTGTGGTAAGGATAAAAAAGAGTCCACACCTAACGTCATGATAATTGTTTGATCATCGGCGTTGTCCGCGCGCAATGACTTCAATGTTTCAACAGTATAGCTGGGTTCGTCTTTAAGGATTTCTCGATCATCAACCACTAGGCCTGGCTCATTTTCAACAGCGAGCTCAACCATCTGCAAACGTTGATGCGACGTACAGCCAGGCTCATCCCTATGCACTGGCATATGACAAGGGATCAAACTGAGTTGCTCGGCACCGAGCAATTGGCGGATTTCCAGAGCCGTGCGCAAGTGACCATTATGAATAGGGTCGAAAGTCCCTCCCATAAACACTAACGGAGAGTTACTCAATGATCAGCCTACTACGCTTGTCTGGATCAAGGATCACCCTGCTACTGGCGAATATGGCCATCGCCAAACACCACATATTTCTGCGAAGTTAACCCTTCAAGACCGACAGGACCTCGCGCATGAATTTTATCGGTTGAAATACCAATCTCTGCACCTAAGCCGTATTCAAACCCATCAGCAAAGCGTGTCGACGCGTTAACCATGACCGAGCTGGAATCAACTCGCGTCAAAAATTCTCGCGCTTTAGTGTAATTTTCAGTCACGATAGCGTCTGTATGATGCGAGCCGTATTGATTAATATGCTGAATCGCTTCATCCATATCTTCCACTACTGCAATGGATAGGATTGGCGCCAAATATTCTGTTGACCAGTCGTCTTCGCTTGCCTGTTCGATATTAGGCAAAATCTGGCAAGTTTTTTTACACCCTCTCAGCTCAACCTGCTTTTCGGCATACAGCGCAGCTAACGCGGGCAACACCTCATTGGCAACTTTGGCAGAAACCAATAAAGTTTCCATTGTGTTACATGTGCCATAACGGTGAGTTTTTGCGTTCAAAGCAATGGCCTTGGCTTTCTCTAAATCTGCATCATCATCAATATAGACATGACAAATACCGTCAAGATGTTTAATCACCGTCACTTTCGCATCACGACTGATACGCTCGATAAGGCCTTTACCGCCACGAGGAACAATCACATCAACAAACTCAGGCATGGTTATTAATTCGCCTACTGCTTCACGATCAGTAGTTTCAACCACCTGCACCGCATGCTCAGGCAAGCCAGCTTTTTCGAGCCCTTGGCGTATACAGGCGGCAACAGCTTGGTTGGAATGAATCGCCTCAGAGCCACCTCGAAGAATCGTTGCGTTGCCAGACTTAAGACATAAACTGGCCGCTTCGCAAGTCACATTAGGGCGCGACTCATAAATAATACCGATAACACCTAAAGGCACACGCATTTTACCGACTTGAATACCTGAGGGTAAAAATTTCATGCCATCGATCTCACCCATTGGATCAGGCAAAGCCGCAACCTGCTTTAAACCCTCGATCATGGCATCGATTCGAGCTGGGGTTAGCGCTAAGCGATCAAGCATGGCACTATCGAGTCCATTGGCTGCACCTGCATCCAAATCAAGCTGATTTGCTGCAGCTAGCTGCTCACGAGCATCGTCAATCGCTTCAGCCATCGCTAGGAGAGCACTATTTTTAACACCCGTATTTGCACTGGCTAAGAGGCTGGACGCGGCACGCGCTTGGCTGCCAAGCTTATGCATATATTCTTTAACGTTCATCTAATTACTCAACAATTAACGTGTCGGCATTAAAAAAACATGCACTTTTGCCGACATAAGTAGTCATTATATCCTGACACGGGCCGACGATACATCTATGTATGTCACTTACCCTTGTTATCCTAAAGCACTGCAGGCTGAATTTCGTTGATACTGATGTATAGAAAAGTCCCAAACTTGGTGATTCTCGCACTGCTGTTTAGCATCAGTGCGATCTTTCTTGTCCAGCAAAATCAAAAAATAGCAGCGCAGAATATTCAGGCAGAATTTGATCAAATAGGTTCCACCTTAAGCCAACAAATCGCGCTGATCACCGGACCACTCATTCTCAGTGAAGACTGGGTGAGCGTAAACGTCACTCTCAAGCAACTGACTCAAAACGATTTTATTCTTTCTGCTGATATTATTAGCCCTAAAGGCGATATTTTAGCGCAAGTAGGTAAACCCTCAAATCAGGCGTTTAAGCAGACTATTGGCCCAGAAAACACGCCTCTAGGTACAGTTAGGCTTTACCTTGATGAAGACTACCTCTCCTTATTTAGTCGTCAAAAAGCCAAAAAACTCAGTGGCTTATTGATCGCTAGTCATCTGTTACTCTTTATCATTGTTGCTTTCATATTACGCCGAACGCAAGTTCATCACGGCAGCGACACAGCCAATTCAACGACCGTTACAAATCCCATCGAAGAAGCTGAAATGTCGGTTTCATTCAACGTCACGACAGACCAAATCGAAGACCAACAAGCTAGCAGCATGACAGAATCACCACTCAATGCGACACCTCCCGAGCAGACGTTTACCTACCCAGAAAGCGCGGCAACCATCACCACAAAGCCAGAAAGCCCCGATGCTAAATCAACCACCCGGCTTACCACAGCAACGACGATTCGCTACTTTGTGATTTTCATTAATTGTCGCCAGGGCAGCAGTCACTTACTAGAAAACGCAGCTCGAGAAGAGCTGTTACAACTTTATCAGCAACTTTTCGAGCGCGTGTGCGAGATTTATCGCGGTACATTTAGTCAGGATCAAAGCGGCAATTGGCTCGCACAATTTCCTCAACAAATCCTGCAAGAACAAGAAGCAGACTTACAGCTAAAAATCCATTGCGGAAGCAATGCGCTATGTGCAGCCCAGCTATTTAAATCCCTGTACAGAAAACTAAATCAGCAACGTATTTTACAGATGAAACCCGTATTGAATTTGAAAATCGGGCTTGTCGCGGGAGAACGGCCGGAACAACTTATTAGCGATGCTCAAGACATCACCAACGAAATTGAAAGCAACGAAGTCATTACCAGCGAAGACCTTTACGGGTTCGCGCCGTTAAGGCAACTCATGATGGATGCCGGCGTGGTGACCAAGGCTGAGAAAGGGAATTACCTCGTTCACCAACTGGCTAAGGATTTTCAACAACTGATTGATCGACAAGCAGAACACTTTTTACAAACCGCTACATCAACCATTACACCGACCATTACACCGACCGCTGCAACAGAAGAGGAGAACATCTAAGCCCCCGCTATACTGTCTCCTGTTTCCTCTCTCCTCTCTCTGTCCTTATCCTTAAATAGGCAATCGGTCGGCATTGCTATTAAATGGCAACTAATCCTCGACTACTTCTAAGCGGTCGACACGCTGAAAACCACGAGGTAACTTACTCCCACGACGACCACGCTCACCAGCAAAGTGCGTTAAGTCTGCTGACTTCAGGTTTAAGTAGCGTTTCCCTGAATGCACCCGCAACTCACCCTCTTTCGGCAACACTTGCAACCCGACCAATAGCTCTTCACGACTTGCTGCCCGCGCAGAAGGGATATTAATGATTTTGTTGCCCTTACCTTTTGATAGCTCTGGCAATTCAGAAACGGGGAACACTAACAAGCGTCCTTCATTAGTCACCGCGACCAACAAAGAATCATCATCCGCTGTAATTAGTTGAGGAGGCATAACTGCGCTACCTTTTGGTAAAGACAGCAGCGCCTTACCGGCTCTGTTTTTACTGATCATGTCAGAAAAACGACAAATAAAGCCGTAACCTGCATCTGAGGAAACAAGTATTTTTTGGTCTTCATTCGCGATCATTGCAGCATCAATGCTTGCGCCGCTGGGGAAATTTAGGCGCCCACTTAACGGCTCACCTTGGCCTCGCGCTGAAGGTAGTCCATGCACAGCCAAACTGTAGACTCGCCCTTGAGAGTCAAAGAATGCAATGGTTTGATTGGTCTTGCCCTGTGCTGACAATTTGTAGGCATCACCAGACTTATAATTAAGGCTAGTGGGGTCAATATCATGACCTCGCGCAGAACGTACCCAGCCTTGCTTAGACAGCACGACAGTCACCGGATCAGACGACATTAAGTCAACTTCACTGTAGGCTTTAGCTTCATCTCTGGCGATTATTGGCGAGCGGCGTTCATCACCAAACTCAGCAGATACTTCTTTAAGCTCTTGGCGAATCAAATTTCTTAATTTGGTTTTTGACCCTAATAACGCTTCTAATTTCTTACGCTCTTTGGCCAACTCATCTTGCTCACCACGAATCTTCATTTCTTCAAGTTTCGCTAAGTGACGCAGTTTAAGCTCTAAAATCGCTTCCGCTTGTATATCGGAAATATTAAATCGCTCCATCAAAACCGGCTTGGGTTTATCTTCTGAGCGAATAATTTCAATCACTTCATCGATATTCAAAAAGGCAACTAGCAAGCCGTCCAAAATATGCAGACGATCCACCACTTTCTTAAGTCTGAATTCTAACCGACGAGTCACTGTTGAAGTTCTGAACTGTAACCACTCGACCAACAGTGAGCGTAAGTCTTTAACCTGCGGGCGCCCATCAATACCGATCATATTCAAATTAGCACGATAGGTTCGCTCAAGATCTGTAGTCGCAAATAAGTGCGCCATCAATTGCTCAACATCAATCCGATTTGAACGAGGAATAATGACTAAGCGGGTTGGATTCTCATGGTCAGATTCGTCACGAAGGTCACTCACCATCGGCAGTTTTTTGGCCTGCATTTGCGCAGCAATTTGCTCAAGCACTTTCGCCCCGGAAGTCTGGTGCGGTAACGCAGTAATGATAATTTCACCCTGCTCTTTGCTGTACACCGCGCGCATACGAATTGATCCGCGACCGGTTTCATAGAGTTTTAGCAAGTCCGCTTTCGGGGTGATAATTTCCGCATCGGTAGGGTAATCAGGCCCAGGCATAATTTCGGCTAAGGTTTGATTATCCGCCAACGGATCCTCAAGTAATTTAAGACAGGCATCAACGACTTCTCTTAAATTGTGCGGCGGTATATCGGTGGCCATCCCAACCGCAATACCGGTGCCGCCATTAAGGAGCACATTAGGCACCTTCGACGGCAGTAACAACGGCTCTTGCAGTGTTCCATCGAAGTTCGGTCCCCATTCAACCGTACCCTGACCAAGTTCAGACAGGAGCAATGCAGCATAACGGGTTAAACGTGACTCTGTGTAACGCATGGCTGCAAACGATTTAGGGTCATCAGGTGAACCCCAGTTTCCCTGCCCATCAACCAACGGGTAGCGATACGAAAACGGTTGTGCCATTAACACCATGGCTTCATAACAGGCACTATCACCGTGCGGGTGAAACTTACCAAGCACGTCACCGACGGTACGTGCTGATTTTTTAAACTTCGAGCCAGCACGTAAGCCAAGCTCCGACATTGCATAGACAATACGACGCTGTACGGGCTTCAGGCCATCACCAATGTGTGGCAACGCTCGGTCTAAAATAACGTACATGGAATAATCCAAATACGCCTTTTCGGTATATTCTTTTAGCGAAAGGCGTTCGACACCTTCATCCAATTCAACTGACATAATTAGTTAGCCAATAGATTTTTAAATTAGTTAATCAGCAAGTGGTTTATGGGATAAACAAAGAGATGCTGGCACCGCCTAAAGTGTGGCTTTCACCAAGCTGAAGGAACCCGTTCACACCCTCAACGCAATGATGCTCTGCGACCAAATGGCTAAAATACAAACCCAGCCCACTATTACCTGAATCAAATTGAACCGCGCTCTGCTGCGGTGCGTAACGCCCCCATAACTCACTGTCTAAACCGGGGCCGTCATCTTCCAACGATATTTTCAAAAACGTCACAGCATCAATCTGCTGAGTGGAACAAACCAACTTAACACTTGAGACCGACTCTTCACCCTGTTGTTTAAGTTGCATAATATTACAAAGCAAGGTCGCCAAAACTGACTGCAACAGAGATGCATCCACAGCCCAGTTATCCGCAACTGGCTCGTTGAATTCAGCAGTTAA
>JBLXCH010000026.1:10948-34611 GCA_048265065.1 Motiliproteus sp.
GTCGCCAAAACTGACTGCAACAGAGATGCATCCACAGCCCAGTTATCCGCAACTGGCTCGTTGAATTCAGCAGTTAACGTAATACCTAACGCGCTAAGAACAGACTGGTGTGCTGCTTCAAAGTCTTCACAAAACTCATCCAGAAAAACATCATCAACCGGTGATGAATATAGATTCTGTTCAAGTTTGTAAATCGCTAACAACTGGATCAATGATTGATTGAGTTGATTTACCTGCAAACCAATCAGGTCAAGTTCGGAGCGATCACCCAGCTCTTCAGAAAGCGCAGCAAGTTGATGAATCATCATGCCAACGCTATTTTTCATGTCATGAACAGAGCTTGCCAGCAGTGTTGCAAAACTTAACCCACTAGAAACCGCCACTAACTTGCAATCCCTCTGCGCTTGGATATTTTATCGAAGCGCTGTTTGAGGTTAAGGTAGTTCTGATAGCGGTGATCAGCCTCAGTAATGTCTGACGCACGCTCAAGCGCATCACCTGCAAGCTTCATCTTCTCTTCTGATATACCATTTTTCACCATATGGTGAATGGCTACTTGCGCCGTATTCAAGCAGATGGAGTAGCTTCTTGGCTTATCTTCAATGGCTTTGGTGAGCACTTCAATTGCACCATCAAGATCACCTTTCTCATAGTACGATATAGCTTGATCGTTATAGCCAGAATCCTCTTGTTGCATGGCTTTAACGATTTTCTCCGCCATATCACCACGGTTTAAACTTTCAAGCTCGGTAATCAGCTCTTCTTTGAGCTCACCAGACAGGAAGCCCTCCGTGTCATTTTTACAAATATCATAAGCACGAAGAATGGCTTTTTCTGCTTCACCTTCACGTCCTTGCGTTTTATGGACCTTACTTTCAACAAAACGACTTTGCAGGTTAACCTTGTCATCGCCCTTATACAGTGAGCGCAGTTCTTCCATCGCACTTAATGCCTTATTCTCGGCGCGTTTAGCGTTTAAGCCTTCAGTATCTTTAAGCTTTTTAACCACTAAATCCGCCATTTTCATATAAGCATCAGGAGAGCGATAGACCGAATGTTTACCAATTTTTACGGCACGGGAAAAAGCACGTTCAGCACGTTCCTCATCACCTATCTGTAACGATAAGTCGCCGAGCGAGTTCTGACGACGCACATTCATCGGTGAGATGCTAACCGCTTCTAACAATGAATCTCGAGCTTGTTCAAATTGCCCTTGTGATTCTTGGCACCGTGACAACCAATCCCACGCTTGTACATACCCTTTATCTTGGTCTAACAATGTATTGAAAAAGCGTGATGCGCGGTCCATATCTTCTTGAAAGTAATAAGATTTACCCAGCCCTAAAGTAGCCCACGGTAATGGTTTTTCGCGCAGAACTTCCTGATAAAGATGGCTAGCCTCGTGAAAGCGTTCACTTTCCATCAAAATATCAGCCCACAAGCGTTGTGCGTAACGTTTAGCGCGAGGATGTTTTTGAATAATTTCGGGCATGGCGTCAATTGCTTCATCTAAGCGACCTTGATCGCGAAAGCGAAAAACATTTTTGAATGCATGGTTACGATTTAAAAGACGAACCAAACGCGACATCAAGACTTCTTTAGTGATTGGCTTGGTTAAGTAATCATCCGGCTGGTACTCAAGCGCTCCGCGAACCATTTCATTAGAGTTCTCCGCTGTAATCATCACAAACAATGAGGAGCTTTTCAGCAGCTTACTTACCTTGGCTTCTTCAAGAATGTCGTTGCCATTTTTGCCGTCGCCTAAATTAAAATCACAAAGGACAATGTCGTATTTCTTTTTTTGCAATGCTTCAATAGCATCCTCACCATTCACCGATATATCAATATCCGGGGAGCCGAAGGACAAAACCATTGTCCGTAATGCACTACTAAAGCTTGAAAAGTCATCAACGATGAGAAAACTTAGATGTCCTAGACTCGTGTATTCATCTGCCATGGTCGCTATGAAGCTCCTACGCTCAACATTGCCTATTTATTATTAGTCTAGGATATCGGCCAAGTTGCCTTTATCCTGCAGCCAACTTTTTCGATCAGACGCACGTTTTTTCGCCAACAGCATATCCATGATTTCCATCGTACCGTCACCCGGCTCTAATGTGAGCTGCACCAAACGACGAGTATCACGTGCCATGGTTGTCTCACGTAACTGCAACGGATTCATTTCACCCAGCCCTTTGAAGCGCTGAACGTTGATTTTTCCGGTTTTCTTTTCTGCTGTAATACGATCAATAATACCGGCCTTTTCATCTTCATCTAAGGCATAGCTCACTTCTTTACCAATATCGATTCGATATAATGGCGGCATAGCGACATAAACATGACCTGCGGCCACCAGGGGTTTGAAGTGTCGGACAAAGAGTGCGCACAGCAAGGTCGCGATGTGAAGGCCGTCAGAGTCAGCATCAGCCAAGATACATACCTTGCCATAACGCAAGCCTTCTAAAGCATCGGAAGCAGGATCAACACCGATAGCCACGGAAATATCGTGCACTTCTTGTGAGCTTAAGATCTCACCGGAATCGACTTCCCACGTATTTAAGATTTTACCGCGTAAGGGCATAACCGCTTGATACTCGCGGTCACGGGCTTGTTTTGCCGAACCCCCGGCAGAGTCACCTTCCACCAGAAAAAGCTCCGAATCTAATGCATTAGCGCCGGAGCAGTCCGCCAATTTACCCGGCAGCGCGGGCCCTTGGGTGATTTTTTTCCGCTGTACTTTTTTACTAGAACGTAAGCGTTTTTGTGCGTTATTGATTGCAAATTCGGCGATTAGTTCGCCTTGCTCAGTATGTTTATTGAGCCAAAGGCTAAAGGCATCTTTGACCGCACCAGTCACAAATGCCGCAATTTGCCGAGAAGATAAACGTTCTTTTGTTTGACCCGAAAACTGTGGGTCCTGCATTTTTACTGAGAGCACATAACAGCAACGCTCCCAAATATCCTCAGGGCCGAGCTTTATACCGCGAGGTACTAAGTTACGGAATTCGCAAAACTCGCGTAACGCTTCCAACAAGCCTGTGCGAAAGCCATTAACATGAGTACCGCCTTGCGCCGTCGGAATAAGGTTAACATAACCTTCGCCGATCATTTCACCGCCTTCTGGCAACCATTGTACTGCCCAATCAACGGCTTCTTCTTGTCCCACCAATTCACCAACGAAAGGTTCTTCTGGCAGCGTTTCAAAGCCTTGAGTGGCCGCTTTCAAATAATCACTTAAACCGTCTTGATAAAACCACTCGTCCTTGGTTTTTTCTGAGCCCGACAAGTCATTAAAAACAATCCGTAAACCAGGGCAGAGGACCGCTTTGGCACGTAACCCATGGCGTAATCGCGCCACTGATATTTTTGCGGAATCGAAGTATTGGGGATCTGGTAAAAAGCGTACTTCAGTGCCTGTATTTCGTTTACCAACGGTATCGATCACCTCTAGCTCAGAGACTTTCTCACCGTTTTCAAAACCAATCCGATACAGCTGTCCGTCGCGCTTTATCAGCACTTCCAACACTTTAGACAGCGCGTTAACTACCGAGACGCCTACACCATGTAGACCACCGGAAAACTGGTAGTTTTTATTACTAAACTTTCCCCCTGAGTGTAAGCGCGTCAGAATCAGCTCGACGCCGCTGATCCCGTGCTCAGGATGAATGTCGACCGGCATACCGCGGCCATTATCGCTAACAGCAAGTGAGCCATCTTTATTTAAGGTGACTTCAATTCGGTCAGCATGCCCGGCCAAAGCTTCGTCCACTGAGTTATCTATAACTTCTTGGGCGAGGTGATTTGGCCGTTCGGTTTCAGTGTACATGCCCGGCCGTTTTCTTACCGGATCCAGACCACTTAGTACCTCAATGGCATCAGCGTTATAGGTGCTACTCATGCGTTGCCGTTTTCCTTACGAATCTTGTTCACAAAGCTACCTAGCGCCAACCGTTAATTTGCCACTGAATCGCCTAGGTATTGAAAGATTAAGACTTTTTACGATGAAGCGAACATAACCCATTGCCTAGAGTCAGGCAATACATCACGCATAGACAGGTACTTCTTTGCAAAGCCCATGAGAAAGGCATTGACTGAGCCATTCAGCCAAATATTGGTTTAGCTGTGCTTTTTCATCAGGGTGACGCATCTGCTGATTAGGGTATTCATAACTACCACGAAGCTGACGTCTGTGCTCAGAACTAACTACCTCAGCCATGCGGGCATCATGATACAAACGAACCTGTAACGTTGGCATATCGATCCACGACTGATTTTCATAACGTTGCTCAATACGTAATGTTGTGGTGTAGGTAAAACGCTCTTCAACCGTTAAATCGACGTAGGCTTGATGCTCTTGCCATTGAATTTGAAACGAGCGCTGATCAAGCTCATCCATATCAGGCATGAGCTTAAGTAAACGCAAATAGTTTGCTTCACAAGAAGCCATCTGTTTGCTGAGATCAGGAATATATTTTTTTCTACGCATAGTGTGATTGTAGAGGTTTATTCATTAAGGGGCACTGGGTGACCATTGTGTTTGGATTCGACGGTGGTTTAGCTGCAACCACTGTAACGCGATGATGGTGGCTGCATTATTGATTTTGCCTTCAAGAACAGCACGATATGCATGCTCTCGATCCAAGGTGATCACTTTTATGTTTTCACCTTCTTCAGCTAAACCATGAATACCGCCAATGTGCGAAGCGTCCACTCTACCACAAAACAACTGTACATATTCTTTAGATCCACCAGGGCTCACATGGTATTGACAAATGGGCTCAAGATCCAAGATTTCTGCACCGGCTTCCTCAACCGCTTCACGCTTTGCCACATCAGTATAGGTTTCACCAGATTCGACCATTCCAGCGACTAACTCAAGTAACCACGGACTACGAGCATCATCCATAGCACCAATTCTGAATTGCTCGACCAAGATCACTTTATCTGCCGCTGGATCAAATAGCAGAACAAAAACGGCATCATCACGAACAAAAAGCTCACGAAGCAGCGGTTCACTCCAACCTCCTTCATAGAGCTTGTGGCGAAGCTTCACCTGATCCACACGAAAAAAACGCTGATAAACCGTTGTCCTTTCCAGAATATCAATATCGTTAGCAGTAAAAACGACGTCAGTGTTATCAAAGCAACTCATACAAAAGCTCTACTTAAAGTGAGAAAAACAATAGACCTAGTTCAAACAGTACGATACCCCAAACAACTCATGAACGCCGAACCAACCACTAAAAACGCCCCCTAAACCTCATTCAATTGTCAGTCTTTTTTACATCACCAACATTTTGACGATATTGATTATTGTTTAGCTTAAGCAATTCAAAATGTTAGAGTGATTGGTCTATTTCTTGCTTTATAGGCGGTATTTAAACCATGCTTTCAGGGAGTAAAGAATGCGCTTTTTTAAACTCAGTAGTTTGTCAGCAGCGATAGCCATATCGTTTTCTTCGTTGACCAACGCCACAGTAATTACAGAGTTCGATGTATCCCCTTCAAATTCAGCCATTTTAGAAAACTACGACAGCATCATTACCGTAGGTCAAAATTCTAACAGAGGTTATTTAGAGGTTAATACATCCTCTGACTTTAATGGCGTCACTTCTGTCACCGGCTCCAGCCTAATCATCGCCAACGGTAGCGGATCTTCCGGCACAGTTAAAGTTGATGGAGCCACATTCACTCTTAACAACGGCGGCACGGGTTTACGAAATGGGCACGGTGGCGATGGTCGACTAGAAGTCGTTAATGGCGGTACCTTCACGGCCAACGAAACTAATATTTATTTAGGTTCTAATCATGTGGACGGCACCGCTGGAACGTCCACAACCATAATCGATGGGCCAGGGTCTGTACTGCGCACGCAACAAGCCTCTGATGGCGACTGGTGGACACGAGCAGGTGGGCGCGTTTACGTAGGTTTTGATGATGCTATAGATAATAGCCAGGTGACTATCACCAACGGAGGTTTGCTAGAGGCATTAAGCGGACAACAGTTTGATGAAGGAGATGATGGCAGCATTTTAATCGGCAGCAGCGCCACAAGCGGCTCTACCATTGCGGTTACTGTTGACGGTGAAGGCTCTGCCATCAAAGCAGACAACTGGATTGATGTTGGCGGTCGCAGCGCCAATGTTGTGTCCACCTTAGACATTACTAACGGCGCTCAACTTGAAGTAACGGACGGTGGTTTCAGAAACCCTGATGAAGCCGACTTTTCGATAGGCGCATTTGCGGTTGGAGGATCTTCAACAGTTACCGTAAACGGTACAGGCTCTTCTGTCAGTGCTGACCAAATTCAAGTCGGCGGCAGAGCAGCAATTGCTGGCTATCTAGCAGACGGAACACCAACAACATCGATAGTAATAAGCGACTTGTCGGCTGGAGACAACATTTACGATAGGCAAGGCAACCAAGTCTTCGATGAGTCTGGAAACCCTCTACTTGCCGAGGTCGACCCGGATTTTGGTATTGCGCTTCCTTCTACTTATCTCGATGGTAACGAGATCTATGTAAAACACCAAGGTGCATTAATTGTTGAAAACAATGCTCAAGTCACCACACAGCGCCTCGATGTTTCTACCAATGAAGGCCGTACTTATAACGATCAAGGAGCAACACTCACAGTGCGCAGTGGCGGCGTTATTAATGGCGACGTGAATGTTTATGAAGGCGGTGAACTCAATGGAGCGGGCGGCACCATTATTGGTGACGTGCTAATCGACGGCGGTACATTGGCACCAGGCAACTCCCCAGGAACACTTCACATTGATGGTAATCTGGAGCTACTGGCTGGCGTGTTGGCACTTGAAGTGACAACAAGTGAGCAAGATCTACTGATCGTCGATGGAGATGCCATCTTTGGCCCTGACCTACTCATCGACTTATCATTTTCATTTGATCCTCAAAACTTGGTTATCGACTTAGCCAGCTTCTTTGATGTGGAAGGGAGCACTGAATTCCAGAGCGGGTTCAGCTTAGCAGATAACTTACGTGTTAACGTCGAAGGCCTTGTTGATTCGTTACTCACTGTGACGCTATTTAATGAACAAGTTGTTTTCCAAAACGATGCAGCAACCACTGAAGTTTCTGCGCCTTCTTCCGTATTACTTTTCGGCTTTTCTCTCGCCGCTCTACTTTGGGTTCGTCGTAAGAACGACTCTCTAGTGTAAAGACAAATCCTCGGTGCCGTGACGTCAACGGTGCCGAGGACTTTGACAAAGAATCTCCCACTAACGCTGCCGTAGTAACGGAATAAAGATGCTCGGCCGCCAATGGCGAATAGCTGTGACCAACGTCACCCCCTGCCTTTCATCGAAAGGCCGCTGACAGTCAGCACGGCTGAACTCCTCAAGTTCTCGCAACAAAAGCTCCATCTTCCGATGAAACAAATGCTGGCTTGCTGGCGTTAACATGGCATTACTCACCAGTAACTTCTCACTGCTTCTATCAAAACGGCTGGTAAAGAAATCTTCTGCAACTTTTTCTTGGAAGAGTCGCTGAATGGGGCCGTTTTCTAACCAGCGGAAGTCTGCGGTCGTCATTAAACGGATTCGATTTCGGGGCTGTAGCTCAATCAAGCCCAGCCGATCAAGTTGTGCAAGGTGCCTAATAAGTTGCGTTTCATCAATAGCATAACGTTCCAGCACTTCCTCAAAGGTCCAGCGGTTGAGTACACAAACAGTCACTAACAACAAAGAGATGTCTTTACAAATTTCTTGCTCTTGTTCTTTCGTGAGGGACGTGAGCGGCTTTGTTTTTTTATTTTCGAGCTGCTGAACAATGTCTGCCATTGTCACTCCAACAAAAGAGCAGATTTGTTCAAAACGCTGCAAACTAAACGTTTGCCCGTTGAATAAGCGTTTTACACTAATTTCAGCCAGACCAAGATGGTCCGCTAACATGGCGTATGTGACTTTTTTCGCTCGTAGCGTGCCTTTAAGTTCGTTAACAAGCTGTTCTGTGTGAGACATAAGCTTTCCGCAGATTCAAATAAAGATACTAGTAAAATCATTACGCGATACTTTATGAAATCTTTATCAGATGTCATAGACATTTACTTAACCTAGCCCCACTATTTTCATTCTCTGGGAGCAAGTAATGAATCAGCTTTTTAAAAGCAAAGGGTTTATCCCTTTTTTACTCATCGTTTTTGTGAACGCATTTGTCGATCTTGGTCATAAGATCATCATCCAAAATGCGGTTTTTAAAGCCTATGATGATCAAACCCAAATCATCTTAACGGCCGTTGTGAACGCGCTAATTCTAGTACCCTTTATTTTCCTCTTTACGCCTTCGGGTTGGCTCTCAGACCGTTTTTCTAAACCCGCCGTCATCCGCTCGAGTGCTGCTGTCGCGGTGCTCATCACATTGTGCATCACGCTATTTTACTACCAGGGCTTATTTGTCGAAGCGTTTGCTATGACACTTGTACTAGCTGCCCAGAGTGCCATTTATTCACCGGCAAAATATGGCTACATTCGAGAAATGGTAGGTAAGTCTGAACTAGCTCAAGCCAATGGTGTTGTCCAAGCCATTACAATCATTGCTATTTTGGCGGGAATTTTTGT
The DNA here is from genome assembly GCA_048265065.1 of Motiliproteus sp. Lineage (GTDB taxonomy): Bacteria > Pseudomonadota > Gammaproteobacteria > Pseudomonadales > Balneatricaceae > Motiliproteus. Next base: position 19,528 of record JBLXCH010000026.1, read on the forward strand.
TTTCTCGATCTTTTTTGAAAGCTTACTACAGCCTCAAAATAGTGGCCATGTAGACCTAATTCTTCAGGATATCGCGCCACTTGGCTGGCTGTTGGTCGGGCTTTCTATCGTTGAGTTTTTACTGGCTTGTCAGCTTTGCTACGGTAAGGAGCCGTACATTCCTCCAGCAAAAAAACTTATCTTCAATTGGTCTGATTACTTTCGCGGAAAAACCCTAAGCCATAATTTAAAAACCATCTTTCGAGTGCGTGGAATCTGGTTATCAATTCTTGGACTGTCTATTTTCTGGGGAATTTCACAGGTATTGCTCGCGGCCTTTCCAGCTCACGCCAAAGCGAACCTTGACATGGAAAACACCGTGTTAGTGCAAGGCTTATTAGCCTGCTCGGGCATTGGCATTGCTTTAGGTTCGCTGTTAGCGGGAAGAGCCTCACGACACCACATTGAAATGGGCCTTATTCCAGTGGGTGCCTTAGGTATCGTTATTGGTTTATTGTTACTTCCTCAACTGTCTTCCCCTGTCAACATCGCTCTTGCCTTCACTTTCTTAGGCTGTTCTGGTGGTTTGTTTATTGTTCCTCTCAATGCATTAATTCAATTTCAAGCACCTGCGTCTCATCTAGGAACAGTCTTGGCTGGAAACAACTGGATTCAAAATATTGTGATGCTGAGCTTTCTCGGGATCACGTTGATATTTGCTTATTGGGGCATTAACGCTATTGGCTTGTTCTTGCTTCTGACAGTTGTCGCTTTAATCGGCACCGGCTATACACTGATGCAGCTGCCTTATTCATTTGTTCGCTGGATTGCTTCACTGCTCTTTTCTGGCGCCTATAAAATTGATGTGGTTGGGTTTAATAACTTACCCAGTCGTGGTGGTGTACTCTTACTCGGCAACCACATTAGCTGGCTAGATTGGGCCATCATTCAAATAGCCTGCCCACGTAATGTGCGCTTTGTCATGGATCGAGGAATTTACCAGCGCTGGTACTTAAAATGGGCCCTTGATCTGGCCGGTGTCATTCCTATCTCTCCAGGAAAAAGCAAAGCGGCTCTTGCTGACGTTAACGCACTGTTAAAAGCGGGTGAAGTCGTTTGTTTATTCCCTGAAGGCACTATTAGCCGCAACGGCCAGGTCAGCGAATTTAAACGTGGCTTTGAACGTTCCGTCGATGATGTAAAAGGGGTCATTGTACCTTTCTATTTGAGAGGCCTGTGGGGAAGCCGCTTTTCACGCTCCAATGATCAACTACGAAAAATGCGGGCTAGCCGTCTCCGTCGTGACATCATTATTGCTTTCGGCCAACCTTTACCCATCACGACTGATGCAACCACGGTTAAACAGCAAGTGGTTGAGCTATCAATCAGTGCTTGGCAGGAATATATCGAGCAGCATGAGTCATTAGCAACAACATGGATACGAACGGCTAAAAAGCGAGGCACACGGCTGTGTATGACCGACATTATCGGGGATACATCGCTCAATGGATATCAGGCGCTAACAGCCACACTGATCATAAGCCGTATGATAAGAAACCATTGCAAAGAGCAAGCTATCGGTTTGCTTCTTCCCTCAAGCTGTGGAGGTTTATTAACCAGCATGGCGGCGATCATCAGCGGTAAGACATTGGTAAACTTGAACTACACCGCAAGTACTCAAGCACTCACTGATGCGCTAGAAACTGCAGACATTAAAACCATTTTTACATCGCGACGATTTACTGAAAAATTAACTAAAAAAGGGCTTAGTGCGCCTGCCATTATCGCGAACAAAAAAATCGTTTATTTGGAAGATTTATTACCCACCACTTCGCCGATCAAAAAAGCATGCTTTTTCGCGGCCGCAGTTTGTTTACCCGCATCGTGGCTACATCAGTTATTTGCGAAACCTTTTACTGAGAAACCATTAGCCATTCTTTTTTCAAGCGGCAGTGAAGGATCGCCTAAAGGGATTATGCTGAGTGAACAAAACTTGCTGGCTAATATCCGTCAAACTGCAGATGTACTCGATACCATTGAGTCTGACCGAATTCTTTCAGTATTGCCGTTATTCCATGCATTCGGTTTAACCGCCACAGGGTTGATGCCCATGATTGAAGGCATTCCCGCAATCTGTCATCCGGATCCGACTGATAGCACGACTATTGCCAAAGGCACTCACGAGCACCAAGCCACCATTCTTTGCACAACCTCCACCTTCTTAAAAATGTTCAACAAAAACAGTCGAGTTCACCCATTAATGATGGACAGTCTGCGTATTGTCGTCGCCGGTGCTGAACGACTCTCGAAAGAGGTCAGAAGCGACTTCTCCAAAAAATTTGGCAAGACCATTTACGAAGGCTATGGCACCAGCGAAACCACCCCCGTCGCCAGTGTAAACATTCCCGATCGACTCGACCCATCCAATTGGAAAGTACAAATAGGCAACAAACTCGGAACCGTCGGCATGCCGCTGCCTGGAAGCAGTTTCCGTATCGTGGATCCTGACACTTTAGACCCTATTCCTCGAGGCGAAGCTGGACTAATCTTGATTGGCGGTCTACAAGTTATGCAAGGGTATTTAAAAAATCCGGAAAAAACCGCTGCAGTGATCATCGAGCTAGATGGACAACGCTGGTATAAAAGTGGTGACAAGGGACACCTTGATGATGACGGTTTCTTAACTATTGTTGACCGCTATTCTCGCTTCGCCAAAATTGGTGGTGAAATGGTGAGTTTAAGCGTGATTGAGGAAACACTGTCACCTTTGCTACCCGAGCCCATCGACTTTATTACTTGCAGCCAAGCAGACCCTGAGGGCAAAGGTGAAAAAATTGTTCTCATTGTTGCGGAAAGTTCATTAGAAGAAAACGAGGTGAGATCCCTCATTAAGCAATCAGAGTTACCACCACTAATGCAGCCCAAACAAGTTATCTGTACAGAGCACCTACCTAGACTCGCAACGGGGAAAATTGATTTCCAATCGTTAAAAAAGTTGACGCAGGGCATGAAAGATAACTAAACAAACCGAAAGTGATACACATACCGCATTTCAACTAGGTATGGTTTCTCATACAGCTTTTAGATCTTGCACTGAGCAACGATAGCGGGCGACTTATAACGGAGTAAAAATCGTGTCAGTACGTCAAAAAATGATTTTGATGATGGAGTGCACCAAGCTTCATCGACACTTTCAGGAGTATTTCCGAGTAGTGCCCGCACTCACTCCTGAACTGGCGGATGAAGCCTACCGCGTACGCCATCAAGTGTATTGTGAAGAACTCGGTTGGGAAAATGTGCGCAAAGATCATATGGAGAAGGACGAATATGACAGCCGCGCTGTCCATTGCCTCCTTCAATGCGTACAAACCGATAACTATATTGGCTGCGTTCGGTTAGTCCTTCCCGACCAACACGACCCTCTCGCGGAATTTCCGTTTCAAGAAGCCTGTCGTGATGGTTTATATGCCGACTTCCCCAACCCTAAATCACAAGCAAAAGGCGCTATTGCAGAGGTGTCGCGGCTAGCGGTCGTAAAAAAGTACCGCCGTCGTCGCAACGAAGCTACGCGACCCATTAAGGTATCCGATAGCGACTACGGCTCTATTCGCTCACCTCGTTTTCCTTATATCCCCGTGGGTCTCTATCTTGGTATGTCTGCCATGGCTCACCAAATGGGCATCGAAAAGCTCTACTTTCTCACGGAACCTTCCTTAGCTAAGCATTTCACTAAAATGGGCGGCAAACTTAAACCAATCGGAGAAGCGGTTGAACACCGAGGTAAACGAGTCCCTTACGAAGTTGATGTGAAAGAGATACGCAGTAAGATCAATTTATTACTCAGACCATTGAATAAGGTTATCGTAAAAGAAATTGATGCCGGTATGGCAGCTCAAACGCAGCAAAAACGTTTAGCTTGAGTCAGGCAGCCTATAAACACTTTTTAATACCTAACGTACACAGCGTATTACTACCAGCCCTTTATAGACTATTACGATCACCCCACGCAGCATCCTTACTTTTCTGGCCGCTACGCCCTCTTTAGTGCAGCGGCTTTGCTTTGATCCACCGCTAATAATGAAATACTTCTTGGGTAAGTTGTTGAAAACTGGTTTTCAATCACTCTTACTGGCAAAATTACGCACACACGACCTCGCAAAGAAATAATCATTCTTTCTCTATATTTTTTGCCATCTGTAACTTACTGGATTCGATAGCATGCAGGATTCTCAAGCGCCACTACGTGACAATGTTCGCCTTCTCGGGCAAATGTTGGGAGACACCATCCAACAAGATTTAGGCCCCGAATTTTTAGAAAAAGTAGAAGATATCCGCACAAAAGCCAAAGCAGCTCGAGCTGGTGAAGGGAGTCAGGAAGCGCTATTAACCGCCCTAGGCAATTTGCCAGAAAAAGAGCTAGTACCTATTGCTCGCGCTTTCAGTCAGTTTCTAAACCTCGTGAACCTTGCCGAGGAGCACCACAACGTCCGCTTAATGCGTAATTCCGCAGCGGGTGACAACAACCCACACTCACTTAACAAAGTGATCGATAAGATGTTATCCCAAGGCGTTGCACCGGAAGCCTTATTTGAAAAAGCCAACGCGCTGGATATCGAATTAGTGCTCACGGCTCACCCGACAGAGATCAACCGTCGAACCCACATTCAAAAATACGATGCGATTACCCAATGTCTTGACGAGATGGACAGTATCCATCCGGAAAGTCCACGGGGACTTAACCTACAAGACAAACTCAAAGCGTTAGTTAGCGAGTCTTGGTACACCCACGAAATTCGTGAAGAGCGCCCTACTCCTGTGGATGAAGCACGATGGGGGTTTGCTGTTATCGAAAATTCATTATGGGATGCTGTGCCTCAATTAATGCGCAGCCTTGATCGCGAACTTGAAAAAGTGACTGGCAAACAAATCCCACTTGATCATTCACCGATCCGTTTTGCGTCTTGGATGGGCGGAGATAGAGATGGCAACCCAAACGTCACCGCAGAAATCACTGAAGAGGTACTACTGCTTTCACGCTGGGTTGCTGCAGACTTATTCTTAAAAGATGTCGCAGCACTTCGCACAGAACTATCAATGACTAAGGCAAACCAAGAACTGATAGATGTTGTCGGCGATAGCAAAGAACCATACCGCGAATTGCTTCGTGATGTTCGAAGCCACTTACAGCGAACCCGTGAATGGGCCGAAGACTGCCTTCATAATGGCTGGAAGCCGCCCAAAGGCGTTTACCTTCACGATGAACAACTTCGTGAACCGCTGCTATTATGTGAGCGTTCTCTGCGGGAGCGAGGAATGCACGAGATCGCTGACGGACACCTTCGTGACACCTTGCGTCGTCTCGCTTGCTTCGGTTTAAGTCTTGTCAGACAAGATATTCGTCAAAACGCAGACCGCCATACGTTGGTTTTGGATGAGTTAACGCAGTATTACGAACTAGGCCACTATTCGACATGGAGTGAAGCGGAGAAGCAGTCATTCTTATTGCAAGAACTCAACAACCGTCGACCACTATTCCCAACCGATTGGCAGCCTAGTGCAGACGTCAAAGAAACGCTGAACTGCTTCAAAGTTATCGCTCGTCAAGAAGCGGCAGAATTAGGTAGCTACGTCATTTCGATGGCAGCAGAGCCTTCTGACGTACTTGCCGTAAACTTACTGCTCAAGCAAGCGGGTGTCCGCTTCCCTATGCGTGTTGTGCCGTTATTTGAAACCCTCACCGATCTCGATAATGCGGCAGGTTGCGTTGACGCACTACTCAATATTCCGTGGTACCACAATTACACGCATGGTCATCAAGAAGTCATGATCGGCTATTCTGACTCATCCAAAGATGCAGGCGCCTTGGCCGCGGCATGGGGGCAATACCGTGCACAAGAAAAACTTACGCAGGTCTGTCGAAAGCATGAAGTGAAACTCACTTTATTCCATGGTCGTGGCGGCACAGTGGGGCGTGGCGGCGGCCCTATTTACAGCGCGGTACTTGCACAACCACCGGGATCGATTGATGGTAGTTTACGCGTCACCGAACAAGGGGAAATTATCCGCTTTAAATTCGGCATGCCAGAAATTGCCGTTCACAGCCTCGAACTGTATACCTGCTCAGTGTTAGAAGCCGGCTTAATGCCAGCTCCAGAGCCTAAGCCCGAGTGGCGTGAACTGATGGACACATTGGCAAACGATGCCCATAAACTTTATCGCGAAGTCATTTGGGAGCACCCTGACTTTGTCAGTTATTTCCGTCAAATCACTCCTGAACAAGAACTCTCTAAACTGCCTTTAGGTAGCCGTCCTGCTAAACGTCGCCAAGACGGTGGTATGGAGAGCCTTCGTGCTATTCCTTGGATTTTTGCATGGACTCAAATTCGCCTGATGCTTCCCGCTTGGTTAGGCAGTGACCAAGCCCTTAAAAATGCTCTGGGTGATGATAAAAACGACCTCTTGCAGGACATGCTCACTAACTGGCCGTTCTTCAAAACCTATGTTGATATGCTTGAAATGGTATTGACCAAAGCAGAGCCTGAAATCGCTGCTTATTACGAAAAGAAGCTTGTCGATCCGGCGCATAAACCTTTCGGGGATACGCTGCGTTCTCGATTAAAAGAGGCACAACAACTAATGCTGCAGCTTCGGCACTCGGAGGTATTACTCGAGCAGGATGAAGAAATCAGACAGTCCATTCATGTTCGTAACCCTTACCTGGACCCACTGCATTACCTGCAAGCTGAACTACTGGGTCGCGACCGAAACGAGCCTAACCCTATAAGCGAGCTAGCACTGATGGCAACAATGGCCGGTATCGCCAACGGTTTACGCAATACAGGTTAAATCTACCTAGCAACGATTCTGCTCAACGAATCTACCCAATGATCTGATCAATGGTCCTGCGCAATTACGTGCGGGCCATTGATTATCAACCATCCCCTTTGAGTTAAGCGTCTAGCCATCCAGTTAGACTCACTCTTTAGCGTTATAACCTTAACTAAAGAAACTACGCCTCTAGCCGACCTCTTGCTTAACCTTTCCGTATTTTAAGCAAAGCGAGAGAAAACCCACATGGCTGAATCAGAAGAGAAAACTGAAGAGCAGAAGCCCCAGCTTAGTCCTGAAGAACGTATTGCCAAGCTAGAGAAAGGGAAAACACTCAGCCTCATTCTGATCATTGTTTTACTGGTTTTTTCTATCGTTCAGTTTGCCGGTATTGGTTATTTAATGGTGTCTGTGTCTAAAGACCCTAAAATTGAAGAGAACACCGTTCAACTTGCTACTCTCGACGCTAAATTGCTAGAACTACAAAAATCTCAAAATAAAGCAGAACAAATTGTGTTGCAAAATGAAGTACTTAAGACGCAAATGGACAAACTTCTGCAGCAAGCCAATGTCCATAATTATGCAAAGCTACGTTCAACAATGGTTGATCAAGAAATTAGTTATTTACAATTCTTAGAAGCTTTACAGCAAGGTATGTATGAACTTTCTAGAATGGTAAGAGGGTCTCGTACCTGGTACGAAGTCTACAAAGAAGAGCTCGACGCTGTCATTGAAGATGGTGAAGCTAGAATTGCCAAAATAGAAGGCAATAGCCCTATGGTGCCAAGTAAAGCACAGCCTTAAGTAAGCAAATGAGATGAATAAAAAAAGCCCGTTATAACGGGCTTTTTTTATGGTGTACTGCGCAAAGGTAAGCCTCTAGCCACACTGTATAATAGGCGTTAATTCAGCATAGGCTTTATTGAGCCAAATTTTTACCCGCTGTCGTTCAAGCAGCCCTAATGTTGGCCCAACGGCTTCATCTTTGTTATTGGCCGCTGCCCATAAGCTAGCGCCAACACGATCAATTTTACGCATTGAGCCCGCATGCAAAGCAGGAAGGTCGATAATACGTGCGCCTAACGCCAATGCTTCAGCCTTTGCTTTTGACTCATCAAACAATGAAAAGTCTTTGCCCCGACCATGATTACGTACCAACACATACTGAGGCCCAGCACCGTAGTTTTTTAGCATTTTTTCCAGCAATCGTGTTGAATCAGAACCATCATCCATCACATGCCAGAGAGTCACAGTAACGCCGATATCCTGACTAAATTCCACCAAACCCGTTTCAGACATCCAACGGTCCAGTGTTAGCGACGCTTGAGCAGGCAGGTCAACGACAACATCACAACCCTCTTCGGCTGCCACTTCGGCAATTTTATCAGCACCTTCAAAGGTGCGAATATCCACCGCTTCTGTATATTCATTGTAATAACGCACCAAAGCACCGTGGGACAGATCCCCATCAAAAGCCTTAAAAGGAATATCACGATCAATATGGTATTGAGCTAAGACACGAGAAAGTACGGACTTACCAACACCACCTTTTTCACCACCAACAAAATGAATCTGGGCCATCTACGCTTTCCTTATAACAACAATCATTTCAGGGAATAATTATTACAGGGTATATAGTTGAAACAACAGCATTCCAATGCAAAGAAACGCACTTAATAATGGATAAGTAGACAAGCTTTCCCCATCACTATGGGAATCTGCCACGCCTTCAATTAACGCAGTTTTTCGCTGTATTCGCCAGAGCGATAGGTTAACTAAAGCAAAAATAATAAAGATACAAAAGCTCGTAAACTTAGCAAGCAGCACTAAGGGAAAGTACAGGGCAAAAAGCAAAATCGCCACACTCACCAGTACAGTCGCGATCACCGGTGTTTTTGTCAACGCGGATACTTGATGTAACCAGCTAGGTCCACCATAGCGTTTAGACATACCATAGCAAACACGGGACGCCATAATCATTTGAATCAACACGCCATTTACAATGGCGAAAATACTAATGATAGACACAACCTTCGCCGCCTGTGCATTCCTACTCGTTAAGATATCTGCCAAAGGCGCCTGACTTTGCGCTAACTCTTTGAGCGGTAATGACAATGTCGCTACCAAAGCAATCAGCACATATAATGTTGTGGATAAAATCACGACCCATAAAATCGCTCGGGGCATATTCCGCTGGGGGTCTTTCACCTCCTCCACAACATTGACCATATCTTCAAAGCCAATAAAGGCATAAAACGCTAAAAAAGCGCCAGATAATACCCCGGCAACTTGCACTGCTGACGACGGTATAAACACTTCATCAAAGTGCTCTGGCAACCGCAGTAATGCGTCGCCACAAAAAAACAGTACGATCAATAATCCAACAATCTCTATCACTGTGATTAACGCAGCGACGAGTAAAGACTCTGCAATCCCCCATATAGCCAGGCCTGAAAGCACAATAACAACAACAACCATCGCAAGCTGTTCATTCACCGAAAACAACAAAACGAAATACCCCATAAAGCCGTTCACTAGTGTCGCCGCAGAGACAATACCTGTAAGCATAATGAGCAAGCCAACGGAAAGCGTCAGCCAATGCTGACGGAAGCCATGCTCTACATACACAGCCTCACCCGCACTTTTAGGAAACAACACAACGAGTCGGCTATAACTTAACGCCGTAAGCCAAGCGACAAACGCCGCAAAGATAAAAGATAGCGGCGCTAATAAACCTGCTTCTGCAGCAACTTTACCGACCAATACATAAATACCGGCACCGAGAATGGTGCCTAGACCGTACAAAACCAGTAGCGGTAAATTAATTCGTCGTGCTAGTTCGTTAGTTGTTGTCATGATTCATGTGCCTTTTCATTAAGTACACTTACCAGTATTCCGTTACTACAACATGATTAAATGCGTTATCACTTAACTTTGGTCATTAATTAATACCAATATCAAAAATTAATAAACACCCATTACAAAGCCACACATTACAAATGTCACACATTACAGAACAGATATTGTCGATTAATGACTAAAACTGAAAAGAACGACCTTGTTAGCAGACCGAAGCGCTTAAGATGGCTGATTGATAAACCAACCCTCATGTCAACAAAACAACCAGACATCTATTAAATTTCTTGCACTATAACGCCATTGCTTTACTCTGATCACTAACCGTTTTGTCACTTGTCTTAGATAACTGGCTGAGCTTTTTCGGCTGACTAGGATAAGAAATGACTCTTCGCATTCGCTATCAAACTATTGAAGTCGGTGATTCCGATATTCATGTCTGCACTCTCCGTGATAAACAGCAATTCAGCGACCCCGATGATGAGGCGCTGGATCTTGGTATCTCGTCTGCAACATGGCCTATTTTCGGTGTAGTATGGCCATCAAGCATGGTCCTAGCCAACTATATGCAATCCTACGAAACCGAGGGCAAAAGAATTCTTGAAATCGGCTGCGGTATTGCCCTTTCGAGCCTTCTACTCAATGAACGGGATGATGACATCACTGCCACCGACTACCATCCTGAAGTCGAAGGGTTCCTCAACAGAAACACGCTCTTAAATAACGGTAAAAACATCGCTTTCGAGCGGGTGGACTGGGCCGATGATCAGAGTGAACTTGGACTGTTTGATATCATCATCGGTAGTGACTTGCTCTATGAAGATCAGCATGTTGAGTTACTCGCAGACTTTATTCAAAGTCACGCCAATGATCATTGTGACGTAATCATTGTTGATCCTGGCAGAGGCAGAAAGAACAAGCTAAAAAACAAAATGGAAGCCCACGGTTTTATCAGCAATTACAACAAACCGGTGGATACTGATTACTTAGAGCAACCCTTCAAAGGACATATCCTCGAGTTTAGCCGTGAAAGCTAAAAACGAGATCTCTTGAGGCACTGGTAAGACTTTCAACGTTACTGGTTAGCAAATGAGAGTGCCAACACCAATAGTCCGCTGGCCGCAATCCAAGACCCCATAACCCGTATAGCAACTTTTCCCCAAGCTGCCTTTTTCAAAAAAGACGCAACAATGGCGGCAAAAAGAACCAGAGCAATCATGCCAACCCCGTTACCCAAGAGTACGGTGATTTTGGCCAGACCGCTCAAGGCTTCTTGAGTGGAGTCCACTCCGACAAACACTCCTGCCATCACTAGAAAAACCACTTTAAATTGCCATGCTAATTTTGGCTTTAACGCGATTAGTAACCCAATGGTGATGGTGCTGGCCAACAATAAAAAAAACACGTCTAACCGTGGAGAAAACCAGGCAATCATCAAGCCAAGCGCAGAAGCGGCGATAAACGGAATCAACGCTTCTTTGTTATAGGCTCGACCCTGCTGACCAACAAACAGCCCTGCAGCAAGCAATAACAGTAAATGCGCCGACACAAAAACGGGGTGCAAAAGTCCGTTATAAAAACTATCAGTGCCCGACACAGGCGTGTGCGCCAAAGTCACTCTCGGTATTACTAATAAAATGAGAGCGACTAAAGACAAAGAAAATCGGATCATACGACCCCTGTTAAAAAGCCAAATCCAGCCAGAGCAATAAATCCACCACCCGCTTGCACCGCATACTTACCTACGGGCCAACGGACAAGCAACCCAAAAGCGATCCCCGCAATGTGCAACAAGCCAGTCGCGAAGACAAAACCAACACTATACGACAACGGGTTAGCAGCGCTCGGCAGTTCAGTACCATGTGCATGACCATGAAAGATCGCAAAAGCACCAACAATGACGGCGGCAACCCAAATCGGTGAGCGTATCGCAAAGGCAACCATGGCACCTATAACAACAGCCGATAAGGCGATCCCCGTTTCAACAGCAGGGACAGGTACGCCCATAACACCCAGCGCGCCACCAAAGGCCATAACAAGGGGAAAGACAATAGGAAGCACCCAGATTGCAGGGCTACCCAAGAACGCGCCCCACAAGCCCACAGCAACCATAGCTGCTACATGGTCCCAACCTAATATCGGATGGAAAAAACCGCTAATAAAGCCTCCTGTCAGGCCCGCACTTTCATGGGCGCTTGCCGCACTGGCAAACGTCATCAACAGCAAACCGGTAACTAAGGTACGGAACAGCTTCATGTCTTGCTAACCTCATTCATAAATAGTTAATTCAAAAAACGTGCGTAGATAAATGCAAAGATGATTAATACCTACGTAAGTCGTAAGTTCTAACCTATCAATGAGTTAATTACAGCTTAGCCGCCCACATGGCCAATCGATGTCGCATAGTCTGCTGTGAAACCTGATCTTGCGGAAGTGGTTGTATCAGTTTGTCTTGTACTAAAAGGCGATAAATAAACTCTATTTTATCGGTGGCAGAGTCCGTTGCTTCAAATTCAACGATACCCCGTGCTTCACCGTATTTCATTCCTGTTGTGATCGCTTTTTTCACCAATTCTTTTTCGTTTTTAAGCTTTTTCATAATTATTTATCCCACGGTGATGGTTTAGCAAAAGTCTCAATATATAAATGCTCAACTTTGTCTCTAGCCCACTGCGTTTTACGTAAGAATTTTAGTGAAGATTTCACCGATGGGTCTTTTTTAAAAGAGTTAATATTGACTCTTTCAGCCAGACCTTCCCAGCCATAATGTTCCAATAACCGAGTCACTACTTGTTCTAATGTGATGCCGTGTAACGGATTATTAGCCTGCTTACCTGATATAGTAATAATAACCATTCCTTTTTACTAGCCGCCACAATAACAATTAATGCTCACAGCCGCTTTAATTAAAATCAATTACCACACCTGATAGATTACAACAGGTTAACGAAGAATAGTTTTTAAACGAACGCTTTGGCCTTTTAGCGCAACCTGAGCTAAGAACAACTCCGCTGTAGACAACGCATCAAGCAATGCATCATGAGCGGCCTGTACAGGTAAATGATAACGCGAGCGGCACTCTGCCAGTTGCAAGCTATGTGAATGCATAGGTTGATGCCTTCTTAACATTTGCCGTTGCTCTACTAACAAAGTATCAACCACTGGCATCAAGAGTGGAGCGCCGCAACACGTCATACTCAACCGATTTAAAAAGGCGAGATCTAACGCCGCATGATGGAACACTAAAACCCGACCCGTTGCGGCTTGCAAAAAGCGTTGCATAATCCAGTCTGCATCTACGCCTTCATTGAAGTCACAATCCCTAAGTTGATGAATTACAGCACTCTGGCCCACTGTCTCTTTTGGAGAAAATAAATACTGCTCAGCAGTGCCTAGGTGAATCCGCTGCTGTTTAATGACAACCCAGCCAATACTTAATAGCTCCCCGTTACTGGGTTCTAAGGCTGAAGTCTCACAATCCACCACCAAGAACTCAACAGCCTGGCAAACGTTGGACCCTGACAACTGTGTTAACTGCCAACAGTTTTTAAGCCGCGCAAAATTTGAAGGCGATTTACGCCGGTTTTTAAAAAGCCAATAAAGCCGCTTAAAGGTCAATATATTCATTGGTCATCACATTAGCGGTAAGTAACGAATACGTACACTTCGCTGTTCATCGCTAACCACCGCAAAGGCTTCTTTCAACTGTCGCCGTTGCAATTGGGATAGACTGTCTGGATCGAGGAAATTATTCAGCTGAGCCAACGTAGCAGATTGACGATCCTCTTGATTGTCTGACCTTTCAATCTGACGAGCTTGGTTAAGCAAGCGGATTTGGCACACCGCCTTAAAAGCTTCCGACAGGTTCAATGCATCTTCTTTTGTTAACGCACCTTTTTGCACCAGCGCATCTAACCGCTCCACCGTGTTGACGGCTGAAACTCCGCAGGCCAGAGCATGTATGCGAGCCGTTTCAATAATAGGTAGCAAGCCGCGCTTTTTAATATCCAACTGATCTCCGTGCACACCACTTTGTTCGACAACAAAACGCCTAAACAACCCTAACGGTGGGCTGCTGTTCACAACGCTTTGAGCTAATGCAGCAAGAAAAAACTGATTACCTTGCACTGACGACAACATGTGTTGCTGAAGCTGATGGCAAAGTGATTCATCGCCATAAACCGCTTTTATATCAAAAAAGATACTGACGCTTAACACCGCCTCAGGTGTTGGTACACGTACCCATTGGCTCACCGTTTGCTGCCACCCAGCTAGCGGCTGACGCCAACTATCAGTAACCGCCATAATATCACCGGGGCAATACGGGTAGCCGCAACGATCAAGACCATCACAAACACTCTTTGCCAGCTGGCTGAACCACCGAGCATCTTCGGGCTTCATAGTGTCAGCGATGACGATCCCATTATCTTGGTCTGCGCCTAATAACTGCTCCCCTCGCCCTTGGGAGCCAAAACCCAACCAGCAAAACGGTACTGGAGCTTCACCAAGCTGCTCAATCGCCAATTCAATTAAGCGCTGAGTGACACAATCACTAATGGCGGTAAGGATCCCGCTCACTTGATAAGCTCGCATACCGGCATGCTGCCATTGTAGGAGCAGGTTCGGTAATCCTTTAAGCACCTCCACTAAGCCTGCAACCGCTGTTTGACGACGAAGGTGTTGCACGATAAAAACAGGGTCATCTTCACGGGCAAGCATAATATCTGAGGCGGTGAGGATGCCGACCAACTCAGAAGATAATGGCGTATTTTCGCTATTGTAAGATCGGTTACCATTCACAATAGGTAAGTGATGAATGCCTTGTTGGGTCATCACTAACACCGCATCAAATAAACTCGCCGACGCCGGTAACGTTATTAAATCTGTAGTCATAATGCTGGTTATCGGTTGCGTGACGTCAACACCTTTAGCTACAGCCCTAGAGCGTATATCGCGGTCAGTAACAATGCCTCGTAAGCGACCACTTGCAGCTCCATCAATGATTAATAGCGAGGAAACACGATGCTGAGACATTAAAATGGCAGCGTTTTGAATACTGGCATCCGCATTAACTGAAATTAATGCTGAAGACATGACATCAACAACAGGGATTAAGGGGCCGACCGTTTGTGGATCAGCCGGTTGTAAGCGGTTATGAATTTGATTATTAAAAAAACGATCGATGTATTTATAACGATTACGCAGCTGATCAATCGACTCTTGGGGAAGGTAATAAAGTAACGAGTCTTCATAGGCTTGAACAATAAAGCCTTCCACTTTATCTTTTAAACTAAACGTATCGCCTTCAGCCAATCGGTCTATGAGTTTTCCAGGCTCCGTCGATATGTCTAGACCACCGGAGCGAACCAGCACAACACCCTCAGAAAAAAATATGGGGTCATCAGAGACGAGCCGTTCACC
>JBLXCH010000027.1:0-32746 GCA_048265065.1 Motiliproteus sp.
CCTTAAACACGAAGCATTACATCCTGTAATCTGTCACATCCTTGTTACAGTCGACATCCTGTCGGACTTCGCAGACACAGTATCTGTTGCTAGCCCTCTGCTGACTATAGGAAATAATCCTATTTTAGCGGCCACTAATATTTATGTTTCAAGCAGAAAGGTTACAGGTCCGTCGTTAAGTAGGCTGACTTTCATATCTGCGCCGAACTGCCCCGTTTGGACTAGGGCTATTTCCTTTTTGGCGGTGTTAATAAAGTCATGGTAGAGCGCTTCAGCAAGCTCAGGAGCTGCTGCTGAAGAGAAGCTAGGGCGTAACCCTTTTTTAGTGTCAGCGGCTAATGTGAATTGAGATACGACTAATAAACCGCCTTGTATGTCTTTTAGGCTAAGGTTCATTTTCTCGTCTTTATCGGGAAATATACGATAGCTGATGGCTTTGTTTAAGAGCTTCGTTGCTTCAGCTGGCGTATCATTTTTTTCGACACCGAGAAGTAAAAGAATACCCTGGTCAATCGAACCTATCGTGTTGCCATCAACAGTGACAGACGCTTGGCTGACACGTTGTATCAGTGCCTTCATCGTCCGAAAGGATACTGTAGCCCAACAGCAAACTGTTTAGTGGCTTTAATTAAATTGTCGGTGATACCTTCTTCCATAGCGGAGTGCCCTGCGTCCCGAATAATGTGGAACTGTGCGTCCGGAAGCTCCTCATGTAACGCCAGTGCTTGGTTGATAGGGCATACCATGTCGTAGCGACCATGAATGATAACAGTTGGGATTTTTTTGATTTTATGAGCGTCGCGTAGAATCTGGTTTTCTTCCAAAAAGGCGTTATTGGCAAAGTAATGTGCTTCGATTCTAGCTAGTGCCAGAGCTACATGTGGGCTGTTAAAGTGCTGAACAATCCCCATGCTAGGCTCTAGGGTTGAGCAACGTGCTTCCCACACCGACCAAGCCTTAGCGGCGGCCATACGCGCTATTTCGTTTTCGCTACTGAGAATGTCGTAATAAGCTTGAACCATGTTGTCGCGCTTATTGACAGGTATAGGCTTAACATAGGACTTCCAATAGTCTGGGAAGACATGATCTGCCCCTTTTTGATAGAACCACGCAATATCTTGTTCTCGGCAAAGAAAGATACCTCGTAATATGAGCCCTGATACATGCTCAGGGTATTGTTGTGCATAGACCAAACTCAGTGTTGAGCCCCACGAGCCACCAAAAAGCAGCCATTGCTCTAATTCAAGGTGTTTACGTAAGGCTTCCATGTCACTGATAAGGTGTGCTGTTGTATTGTTTTCTAACGAGGCGTGAGGTTTGGACTTACCGCAGCCGCGCTGATCAAACAGAATAATTCGATAACGTTCTGGATCGAAGAAACGACGATTGACTTCGCTGGTTCCTCCGCCCGGACCACCATGAACAAATAGCACGGGGATGCCATCGGGGTTGCCGCTTTCTTCAAAATACAACTCATGACCGTCAGTGACTGGAAGCTTACTGCGTTCGTAGGGCTGGATTTCGGGATAAAGCGTTAGCATGGCATCACCCTATGTCTATTAATGACTAGAAGTATTAATGGCGAAAATGAATGTACAACTGCCTTCTGCAAGGAGGAGGCAATTGTACATGGAAGTGAGCGTTATACGGAAGATTAGCTCCGTGAAGAGCGCTTACGTTCATTCTCTTTTAGGTGCTTTTTGCGTAGACGAATAAAGTTAGGGGTAACCTCGACTAACTCATCATCTTCAATAAAGTCCAATGCTTGCTCAAGGGTAAAGCGAATAGGCGTGGTTAGTAGAAGGTTCTCGTCAGTACCAGACGCACGGACGTTTGTGAGCTGCTTCGCCTTAGTGGGGTTTACCGTTAGGTCGTTGCTGCGGCTATGAATACCGACAATGACGCCTTCATAAATGTCGATGTTCGGCTCGATGATTAAACGACCACGACTTTGTAAGGTAAATAGTGAGTATGTTAAGGCTTTGCCTGAGCTGTTTGAAATCAACACACCGTTATTACGGCTGGTGACTTCACCTTCTTTCACCGGACCGTAGTGGTCGAAGACCGAAGTCATGATGCCTGAACCGGATGTCATGGTTAGGAATTGGCTACGGAAGCCAATTAGACCCCGTGAAGGAATAATAAACTCAAGACGGACACGACCTTTACCGTCGACTTCCATGTTGGTCATTTCTGCTTTACGCAGACCAAGCTCTTCAATGATGCTGCCTTGATGTTGATCTTCAACATCAATCATCACGTTTTCGTATGGTTCTTGAACTTCGCCATCAACCACTTTCTGAATAACTTCTGGGCGAGACACGCCAAGCTCAAAGCCTTCGCGACGCATAGTCTCAATCAATACAGACAAGTGAAGTTCGCCACGACCCGCAACCACAAACTTATCGGGGGAGTCACCCTCCTCAACACGCAAGGCAACGTTATGAATTAACTCACGGTCTAAGCGGTCTCTGATGTTACGGCTAGTCACAAACTTGCCGTCTTGGCCACAGAAAGGAGAATCGTTAACCTGGAATGTCATCGATACTGTTGGTTCATCTACCGATAATGCTGGCAATGCTTCTACGTTATCTGGATCGCATAATGTGTCTGAAATATTGAGCTTATCGATACCTGTGACACAAACGATATCACCCGCTTGCGCTGAATCTACATCGACACGCTCTAAACCGTGGTAACCCATAATTTTCAAAATGCGTCCGGTACGTACTTTGCCGTCACGATCAATCACTTTTACAGGCATGTTGATTTTTGCGGTGCCACGTTTAACACGACCCACACCGATAACACCGAGGTAGCTGTTGTAATCTAATGCGGAAATTTGCATTTGGAATGGGCCAGCAGCATCAACTTTTGGCGCAGAAACATGCTCCAGAATGGCTTGGAACAAAGGTGTCATGTCATCAGCCATGTCTTCAGGATCAAGACCGGCAATACCGTTTAATGCTGATGCGTAAACAACAGGAAAATCAAGCTGTTCATCCGTTGCGCCTAAGCTATCGAAAAGATCGAAAACTTGGTCCATTACCCAATCTGGGCGGGCGCCTGGACGGTCAATCTTATTGATAACAACAATAGGACTCAGGCCTTGGGCGAATGCTTTTGAGGTTACAAAACGCGTTTGTGGCATCGGGCCATCAACGGCATCAACCAGCAACAGCACAGAGTCAACCATCGAAAGTACGCGTTCCACTTCACCACCGAAGTCGGCGTGCCCCGGAGTGTCTACAATGTTAATGCGGTTGTCGTTCCAGCGTATGGCTGTGTTTTTAGCGAGAATGGTGATCCCACGCTCTTTTTCTTGGTCATTGGAGTCCATGACACGTTCAGCACCTTCATCACGACGGCCCAAAGTACCGGATTGAGAAAGGAGTTTATCAACTAGGGTCGTTTTGCCGTGGTCGACGTGTGCAATGATTGCGACATTGCGCAAGTCTTGAATTGAAGGTGTGCTCATAACAAAGGGTTCTTTTCTAGGGGTGGACATCTGCCAATAGGGCTGTCGCAAAGCGGGCTATTTTAACAGGATGCATGTGTCACGAAAATGAATTACTTAAGAGAATCTGTGCTTTCGTCTTCAATTACCGCCCCTGCGAGTGCTAAAGCGGCTTCTTCAAGGCTATCAATCGGCAAATCGACACCAATTTCCACTAATTCAGCTTTTAGTTGTAGGTTAGCGACGCAAACAAGAATTGGAACATCGGGTGCAACTTGGCGAATAGATTGCGCTACTAAGAGGATTCTCTGCTCGTTACTCATGGCAATAATGACTGCTCGTGCTTCTTCAACGTGCATGGCTTCAAGTAGCTGTCGTTGTGCCGCGTTACCGTAGATCACGGGCAAGCCTTTTTGCTCCGCTTCTCGGTAGCTTCGGTTGTCGTATTCTACACCGATATAAGGAATTGACGCTTTTGCTAGGTGGGAAGCCACGCGGGTTCCATAGTGTCCAAAGCCACAGATGATGACTTGTTGATCGTCAATCAGTGGTAAGTTGGTACTGTCGGCGTCGGTTTCAGTGTCGATTTTTTTGATGACTCGTAGCGTGATCTTATCAAGTGCACGAAAGATGAATGGGGTCATCATCATGGTTAAAACAATCGCCATGATAAGGGTCTGCCCCATTTCAGCACTCATGAATAGATTGTTATTCTGAGCTGTTTCGAAAACCACGAAGGAAAACTCGCCGCATTGGGCGAGCAGTAAGGCGGTTTTTAAAGAGGTAGAAGGACCTTGGAAAAAGCGCATCAGAATAAATAGCACACTCGCTTTTACGGCGAGCAGCAAGACCATGACCAAGATGATCGAGAATAGATTCTGAATAACGAAGGTCAGGTCGACTTGAAAACCTACGCTGATAAAGAAAACGCCCAGCAGTAAATCCCTAAAAGGGGTTAAGTCAGCTTCGACTTGGTGTTTGTAGTGGGTTTCAGAAATGATCATGCCCGCGAGAAAGGCGCCTAATGAGTAGGAAAGTCCCAAAAAATGTGCAATATAAGCGACTCCGATAACAAATAGTAAAATGCTACCGATAAAAATCTCGTTAGATTTGCTACCCACAACATGCTTGAGAATATGGGGTGTTAAGCGCCGAGCACCGACAAAAACCAAAAGAAAGATCACCGATACGCTAATGGCTAAATCAATCATCATGGCGTCCAGCCCAGCGTTTTGGTCTGCAAATATCGATACCATGATGAGGATGGGGATGACGGCTAAATCTTGGAAAAGTAAAATGCCAAGCGCGTTCCTACCGTAAGTGCGGGTAATCTGTCGTGAGCGGTTGAGTAAATTCAGCACGATTGCGGTAGAAGATAGCGACAACGAAAGGCTGATAATTAAGTTGGTTTTTTCAGGTAACGCAAAGCCCCAGTGGCCAATGGCAAAAAATAAGCTGGCGCTAGCTAGAACTTGGCAAGGCCCAAAAATAAAAACTTCTTTTCTCATTAACCTGAGCTTTTTAGGGGAAAACTCAAGCCCGATCGTGAACATCAAAAAAACAATGCCAAATTCTGCAATCAATTCGAGACTATGGCTGTCTTCAATGTTAAAGCTGGCGCCGACGATAACGCCGGTGAGTATGTAGCCAATCACTGTTTCAATTTGGAGCTTTTTAAGAAACAGATTAATGATTAGCGCAACGGCGGCGCAAAATATTACGATTGCAAGTGGATTTTCCATCATCGACTAGAGTGCTCAGTGAGTACTAACTGTTAGACTAGTGATAGTAGTTGTTATCGAGTAAAAGCTGAAGTGATCGGAATAAAAGCATTGATTAAGACCCTCGTAATCGCGTAGTTTATTTGCCACTCGGTAACAGAATTTGCTTCACATTGGCGCACTACGGTATTCATGCTTTATTTTGATGCGTTATTTTGCTTTGTGCGCATTTTTGGTGCTGTTGCCGTTTTTGTTTTGGTGCTTGAACGAGTGAATACGGTGGTGTCACCCTGGTTGCATGGCTGGCATGGCAATTGCTTTAGACTCAGTCAACGCTTAAAAAGCTAATTGACTAAGCTGCAACGGTAGGCAGTAGTTCGCAACCGATGCTTAGTTACTGAACAAATTATTATCTAGCTCAACATTAATCGGAGTGATTAGTTATGTCGAAGACTCTAGGTCTTATTCAAGAAAGTGAAGCGCGTTGGGTAGACCTACGTTTCACTGATACAAAGGGTAAAGAGCAGCACGTTACTATCCCATCATCAGAAGTTGATGAAGACTTCTTTGTTGAAGGCAAAATGTTTGACGGTTCTTCAATCGCTGGTTGGAAGGGAATCAATGAGTCTGACATGATTTTGATGCCTGATGATGAAGCATCGATCCTTGACCCGTTCACTGAAGATGCAACTGTGATCGTGCGTTGTAACATTGTTGAGCCAACGACTGGTCAAGGCTATGAGCGTGATCCACGCTCTGTTGCTTCACGTGCAGAAGCATACCTAAAGTCTACAGGTATCGGTGATAGCGCACTGTTCGGTCCAGAGCCTGAGTTCTTCGTTTTTGACGACGTAAAATGGAAGGCAGACATCAGTGGTGCAAGCTACGCGATCAACTCCGAAGAAGCGGCATGGTCTAACGATGCAACTATCGAAGGTGGTAACACGGCTCACCGTCCAAATGTAAAAGGTGGTTATTTCCCTGTTCCTCCTGTTGATTCATTGCATGACGTTCGTGCGGCAATGTGTGACGCAATGACAGCAATGGGTCTTGAGATTGAAGTTCACCACCATGAAGTAGGTACTGCTGGTCAGTGCGAAATCGGTGTTGGCGCTAATACATTAGTTAGCAAGGCTGATGAAGTTCAGGTCTTGAAATACTGTGTTCACAACGTTGCTCATTCATACGGTAAAACAGCAACCTTTATGCCTAAGCCATTAGTTGGCGATAACGGTTCTGGTATGCACGTACATATGTCTATCTCTAAAGATGGCGTGAACCAATTTACGGGTGAAGTTTACGGTGGCTTGAGTGAAATGGCTTTGTTTGCGATCGGTGGTGTTATTAAGCACGCTAAAGCAATCAACGCATTTGCTAATGCATCAACCAACTCTTATAAGCGTTTGGTCCCAGGTTTTGAAGCACCAGTTATGCTAGCTTACTCGGCGCGTAACCGTTCTGCTTCTATCCGTATTCCTTACGTTACTAATCCTAAAGGCGCTCGTGTTGAGTTCCGTTTCCCTGATCCATCATCAAACCCGTACCTATGTTTCGCGTCTCTTATGATGGCGGCAATTGACGGTATCCAGAACAAGATTCACCCTGGTGATGCAGCGGATAAAGATTTATATGACCTACCTCCAGAAGAAGCGGCTGAAATTCCAACAGTATGTTCTAGCTTAGAGCAGGCGCTTGATGCGTTGGATTCTGATCGTGACTTCTTGACAGCGGGTAACGTTTTCACCAATGACATGATTGATGCTTACATTGCATTGAAGCAGCAAGACATTGAATTGTTGAACATGACAACTCACCCAGTTGAGTTTGGTATGTACTACAGCGTGTAATTACTACAGCGTGTAAGTAGAAACGTAGCTCTAATAAAGGCCTCCAATAGGAGGTCTTTTTTTTGCCTGTATTTATGCGTAATCATGGTACGCTAATTTTCGGCGCACTATTTCAGTGCTTTAAGTGCGATATGGTCTTTCTATCACTGATGTTTTTCTTAATAATATCCTATATAACAATAGGTTATGTCTGTAATTTGTGTTGGTTCGTTTCTTGCTAGTTAATGTGTAACGACGTTTTGATGAATTATTAAAGCGCTACCAAGGGTTAAATCAGTGCAGGATTTTTATAAGTTATTGTTAGATAACCTCTCTGGAGTGGTGTTGCTGCTGGACCGAGAGTTAAAGCTTAGCTATATCAACCCAGCAGGAGAAATGCTGTTTGAAATTAGTGCAAAGCGCCTAGTTGGTGAAAACATCACCAGCTTAATCAAGGATTATGAAACCCTTTTTGAGGTGATTCACGAAGCACAAAGTACAGGTCACGCGTACACCAAGCGGGAAGCGCATATGGAGCTCTATAACGGCAGGGAATTGTCGGCTGATTTTTCTATCACGCCTTTAACCGCTGATGAAAATGCCGGGGTGGTGCTTGAGTTTTTCCCTCGTGATCGTCTTATTCGAATTGGACGAGAAGAAGAAGCACGTAATCAGCGTGAAACGAGTCGAGGGCTGATTAGAGGCTTGGCTCATGAAATCAAGAACCCGTTAGGAGGCATTCGTGGAGCGGCGCAGCTATTAGAGCGTGCACTGCCTGACGAGGGCTTGGAAGACTATACTCAAGTGATCATTGGCGAAGCGGATCGCTTACAGAAATTAGTGGATCGAATGCTGGGGCCGCGCGCTGTCCCAATGATGAAGCCGCTTAACATACACCTTATTTTGGAGCGTGTATTCAATTTAGTGCATGCTGAAACTGCTGGTGCTATTTCTATTATCCGTGATTACGACCCAAGCATTCCTGAGCTTGATGGCGACCAAGAACAGTTGATTCAAGTAGTGCTGAATATTGTTCGCAATGCAGTACAAGCGCTGCAAGAGTCCGATACTGAAAGCCCAGAAATCATCTTACAAACACGAGCAATGCGTCAGTTTACCTTAGGGTTGGAGCGTCATCGGTTAGTGTGCGCTATCACCATTGCAGATAATGGCCCCGGTATCCCGGAAGCTTTAAAAGAAACGCTGTTTTATCCAATGATTAGTGGCCGAGCTGAAGGCACGGGTCTTGGGTTATCGATAGCGCAATCGGTTATTAATCAGCATCAAGGCATTATTGAATGTAAGAGTGAGCCTGGATGCACAGAATTTAGGATTTACATCCCACTGGAGCAGAATAATGAAATCGTCAAATAATGTATGGATCGTTGATGATGACAGATCAATCCGATGGGTGTTGGAAAAGGCATTAGAGCAAGAAGGCATTGTAACCACCTCTTTTGACAGTGGCGATGCGGCACTTAAAGCGTTGGAGAAAGAATGCCCTGACACGCTGATTAGTGATATTAGAATGCCAGGGATTGACGGTTTGGAGCTACTTAACTGTATCCAGCAGCGTTATCCAGCGCTTCCTGTCATTATCATGACCGCACATTCTGATTTAGACAGCGCTGTTGCCTCGTACCAAGGTGGTGCTTTCGAATATCTGCCAAAACCTTTTGACGTAGATGATGCCGTGTCGCTGGTTAAGCGTGCAGTGGCTCACGCACAAGAACAAGCGGCTCAGATGCCCGCTCCCGAAGCGGAAGAAGAAACTGAAATTATTGGTGCCGCTCCGGCAATGCAGGAAGTGTTTCGAGCTATAGGCCGCCTATCCCAATCGAATATCACAGTATTGATTAACGGTGAGTCAGGTACCGGTAAAGAGCTGGTCGCTCATGCTTTGCATCGGCATAGCCCACGAGAACAACGGCCGTTTATTCCGCTTAACATGGCAGCAATTCCTAAGGACTTGATTGAATCTGAGCTTTTTGGTCATGAAAAGGGTGCCTTTACAGGCGCCGGTGGACAGCGCAAAGGGCGCTTTGAGCAAGCCGATGGAGGCACATTATTTCTTGATGAAATCGGTGATATGCCTGCGGATACGCAAACGCGGTTACTACGCGTCTTGGCTGATGGTGAGTTTTATCGTGTTGGTGGTCATACACCGATTAAAGTGGATGTGCGTATTATTGCCGCGACCCATCAAAATCTTGAGGAGTTGGTTGGTCAAGGACGTTTTCGAGAGGATTTATTCCACCGTCTAAACGTGATCCGGATTCATATTCCGAAACTGAGCGATCGCCGCGAAGATATTCCTAAGCTTGCGCAGCATTTCTTAAATCAAGCGGCAGAAGAATTGGCGGTTGAGTGTAAGATTCTGACACCAGAAGCAGAAAAGTACCTATGTTCACTCCAATGGCCAGGTAATGTCCGTCAGATCGAAAACGCGTGCCGCTGGATTACCGTAATGGCGTCCGGTCGAGAGGTGTTGTTAGCCGACTTGCCGCCTGAGTTGTTGACCGAAGAAGAGGTGCAGGCGCCAGCAGGCAACTGGGAGCAATCATTGCGGTTATGGTCTGATCAAGAGCTTGCGCGAGGGCAGAAAGACTTATTGTCGGTTGCTGTTCCTGCGTTCGAACGGATAATGATTGAAACTGCGCTAAAGCATACAGGCGGACGTCGTCGTGATGCATCGGTGTTGTTAGGCTGGGGTCGTAATACGCTGACCCGTAAGATAAAAGAGCTCGGCCTAGAAGGGGCTACCTCAGGGAGTGATGATTAACTCGCTGACTTTTCATTAGCGCTCATTCTATAATAGTCAGCTGTATCACTATTATGGAATGAGCATGCTCGACGTTGTTCTCTACCAGCCAGAAATTCCTCCTAATACCGGTAATATAATCCGTTTGTGTGCTAACACCGGATACCGGCTTCATCTTATTCGTCCTTTAGGTTTTGAGCTTGATGAAAAACGAGTTCGCCGTGCTGGTCTGGATTACCATGAACTTACTAATGTGAAAATACATGACTCACTAGAGCAGTGTATTGAGGCTGTCGCGCCGTTGAGAGTCTTAGCTTTAACAACAAAAGGCTCACCGAAACATGCCGATGTGAACTTTCAAGCGGGTGATATGTTGTTGTTTGGTCCTGAGACTAGAGGGTTGCCGGCGGATGTCATTGACGCGTTACCAGCAGAGCAACGTATTCGTTTACCTATGATGCCAGAGAGTCGCAGCCTTAACTTGTCTAATGCTGTTGCCATTGTTGTCTATGAATCATGGCGACAGTTGGGTTATGAAGGCAGCGTAATCTAGAGTGTTTTAAGTTGTAAAGGGATTAAAAAAGGGCGCTTAAAGCGCCCTTTTTGATGTCAGCAGATTTAGTGAGTTTCTTGACCTTCTGCTGCCTGTTGTTGCTTTTGCATTTGTTCGGCGAAGAGTGAATCAAAATTAACGGGTGCTAGCATTAATGGGTGGAAGCCGCCTTTAACTGCTAGGCTGTCCACGGCCTCGCGAGCATAAGGGAACAGCATGTTAGGGCAGAATGCACCTAGCGCATGTTGTAACTGCTGGCCTTCTAAGCCAGTAATGCGGAATAGCCCAGCTTGTTGTACTTCAATAAGGAACGCCGTTTCTTCGGCGTTTGTGACTGTCACAGTGATGGTCAGTACAACTTCAAAATGTTCATCGTTTAGCTTTGATGTACGTGCATTCAAGTCCATGTTGGTGTGGGGAGCCCACTCCTTGGTGAACATGGATGGAGAACTTGGCGCTTCAAATGAAGAGTCTTTCATGTAAATACGTTGAACTGAAAACTCAGGTTGAACTTGTTCTTGGCTTGCCGCTTCTTCTGACATGAGGGTTTCCTTGTGACTTATTTTTAAATGATATGGAGAGGTTGACGCGTCGATTACCGACCAAGCAAAGCATCAAGTTTGCCAGCATGTTCCAGATGATAAAGCTCATCACAGCCGCCAATTGGTTCGTCATTGATGAAAATCTGCGGTACGGTCCGTTGACCGCCACGTTCCATCATTTCTGCCCGCTTGCTAGCGTCTAGGTCTACGCGAATCTCTTCGAAGGTGACCTCTTTCGTGTTCAAGAGCATCTTTGCGCGAACGCAAAAAGGGCAGTACGGAGTGCAGTAAAATTCGATTTTAGGCATGAGTCTACTTCTTAACTACGGGAAGGTTGTTGCCTTTCCATTCAGTGATACCGCCTTTCATGCGGGCAACGTTAGAGAAACCTGCGTTATGCAGTTTCTTGGTTACCGCGCTGGAGGTTTGGCCTAAGTTGCAAACAACAATTACCGGCTTTTCTTTATGCTCGTTTAGTTCGCTCATCCGCTTATCAATTTCAGAAGCGGTAATGTTGATTGAAGATAAGATGTGACCGGTTTTGAATTCGTTTTTGCTGCGAATATCGAGGATGACAGCATCTTCTTTATTGATCATTCGCGTGGCGTCGTGAATAGTCACCGACTTTCCGCCTTTTTGACCTTCTGTGAAGGCTAATAATCCCATCGCCCCAAATAAGGTTAAAAAGAGGATCCAATTGTTTATAGCAAATTCAATGAACTGGTCCATTCTGTGGTTCCGCAGAGTAAGTGAAAACAAGGTGGCCGGTAGGCCAAATAATAGGCGACGAGTATACCTTGTTGGCGTTACGGAAACTACGGCTAGAGAGGCCCTGAAATGAGAGGATTTAATAAGATTTAACCGCTTTTATGAATTTTCTTGATAGGTTTAAAATTATTTAAGATTAATCAAAATTTAATTGTGATTTTCATTTTAAAGATATAGTCTTTGCATAATCATAAATTGATAAGCAAAACTGAGTTTAGCTATGCAAGAAAAAGAATTAAGGCTTTTGTTTAATGCAGGGTGTTTTAAGTTCTGCAGGGCAGTGCCTATTTCCATGGCTAAAGGGTGGAATCTCAAATTTGTGACAAACGACGACCGTGATGAGGTGTTAACGCTGCAACGTAATATGGCTGAGCGTGAGTTTAAAAGTTTAGACGGTGCCGTATCGGTTGCTCGTAAAGTGGGCTTTGATTGGGTTCGTGTTGAAATCGGGAACTTGCACTGGGAAGAGAAGTTATAACTATGACGAGCAAAAAGGTTGTGCGCTATTGGATAGTGCTGCTTTTTGCACCGTGGCTAAGTGTATTAGCATTGGCCGCTGAGCCTATTCCATTGGCTGAAACGCCACTCAAATCCCCGTCTACATTGTCTACTCCAGTAGCGACCCCAGCAGCGACTCCAGCGCCAACTCCAGCACTATCTAGTTCCGATCAGGCCTCTTCGGCAGACTCGTCAGCAACCGTTGCACCGTTACCGCAAAGCACATTAGTCTCGAAAATGCCAAAGGGGGCAGCCGAATCAAACGTGCTTGATGACTTGGTTGCTTCGCTCCGCGAAGGCCAGCCTATTTCGACAGCGCTTAAAAACGAATTGTTACAGACTGCTGATGGTCAGTTTGTGATGGGGCGTTTTTATGAATACGGTAGTTATGGTGTGCCTGTTAATGGTGAGAAGGCTTATGGCTTATATCGCTTAGCCGCTGAAAGTGGACAGATGCAAGCCGCTTTGTATTGTTGGAATCGCTGTTTACCTAAAACACCGCAATTAGGTGAGTCTATAGAAAAAGCAGCAAAAGCGGGTGACCCTACCGGGTTGTATCTGTGGTCTCGATGGCTAGGTGAACAAGGCCGGTTAGCGCCTGCTGATGAGTATTTGGTCTATGCAGCGCGAGCAAAAGAGCCTAACGCTATCGATGTGCTTTATATGCAGCATTTCATTAATTGGAGTGCGAATGAAACCGACGTTAATAAGGCTGAAGCGAAGCTGTCACGCTGTATTGATGAAGGTTTAGTTGTTTGCCAGTTACTGATGGGGGCGTTCTATCAGCGACATAACGATGCGGATAAAGCGCTATATCATTATTTACAGCTTGTGCAGTTAGATTATCCGCTGTCGAGAACTTATCTTTACGCGGATGAAATGGATTCTTTGTTAGCGAGAATGCCGAAAGACAGTCTTGCTATTCTGCAGTCTCGAGTGGCTACAGCGTTGATTAATCACCCGCAGAATGAGTTGGGAGCATATCGGCAATTTAGCGGCTGTAAGCATCAGGCAACCTATGCGTGTGTGAGAAAAGTTGTGAAGCGTGATAGTGCTTGCATGATCGATGCTTTTGCAGAAACGTCCTTCGCTGATTTTCGACAAACTACGGCCTATCGCCAGTGCCTCAACCAGTAGTCTTTCAGTTCAATAAACAACGCGATCCTTACTTCCCTTGCTGCATCACAATATTTATTGGTAATTGAGACTTATTCTTTATTAGTTCCGGGAATTCTCTCTAGCAGAGTGGCGGCCTTCATCGTAGAATGGTGGTTAACTTTGGTATTTTAGGGCCCGTTGTCGACATGACAGAAAAAACCAAGCCTACAGCGTTAATAATCCTCGATGGGTGGGGTTTTAACGAGAATGTACAGGATAATGCGATAGCCGCAGGCAACACTCCTGTCTGGGATAAACTGTGGAGCAGTTCCCCAAAATCAATGGTAGAAACCTCTGGCCTTGCCGTGGGACTGCCTGATGGCCAAATGGGCAACTCAGAAGTTGGTCATATGAGCATGGGTGCTGGCCGGATCATTTATCAAAACCTAACAAAAATATCTAAAGCGATTGAAGACGGCTCCTTTTTTAGTAACCCAGCCATTGCTGAAGGTATTGATAAAGCCGTCAGTAAGGATAAAGCAGTTCATATTATTGGGCTATTGTCTCCGGGTGGTGTGCATGGTCATGAAAAACATATTCATGCTCTGTGTGAAATGGCCGCCCAACGCAACGCTGATAAGATTTATGTCCACGCCATTATGGATGGCCGAGACATGCCGCCGCGCAGTGGTTCACCTTCTATAAAAGCCTTAGACGAGAAACTTGCAGAAATCGGCAAGGGACAAGTGGCGTCAGTTATTGGCCGTTACTATGCGATGGACAGAGACAACCGTTGGGATCGAATTCAGTTGTCTTATGATGCAATGACTCTTGGTAATGGTCAGCAATATGCCTCTTCGGCCGCTGAGGCTTTGGCCCAAGCATATGCGCGCAATGAAGATGATGAATTTGTTCAGTCCACCGTGATTACTAACAGCGATGGTTTACCTGTTGGTGTTATGGAAGATGGCGATACGGTGATATTGGCGAACTTTCGTCCTGACCGTGCTCGTGAACTTACCCGTGCGTTTGTTGAACCTGCTTTTACTCACTTTGAGCGTAGAGCTAACCCGACGCTATCCTCGTTTGTGTGCATGACTGAATATGCTGCAGACATCAACGCTCCGGTGGCTTTCCCTCAAGCGCCGATTGAGGACAGCTTAGGTGAAGTCATGGCTGAACGCGGTAAAAAACAACTGCGAATTGCCGAAACTGAGAAATATGCGCACGTCACGTTTTTCTTCAATGGCGGTCGTGAAGAACCTTATGCAGGTGAAAGTCGCGTTATGGTTCCCTCCCCCGATGTTGCCACCTATGACATGATGCCCGAAATGAGCGCTTATGAGGTCACTTATGAACTCGTTGACGCCATTATGAATGGTGATAATGACCTGATTGTTTGTAACTATGCGAACTCTGACATGGTGGGCCATACTGGAAACTTTGACGCCGCAGTCAAAGCGGTTGAAGTTTTGGATGAATGCCTTGGCAGAGTTGTAGAAGCGATTGAGAAAGCTGGTGGGCAGGCATTAATCACAGCAGATCATGGCAATGTTGAAGTAATGAAAGACCCGATAACTGGCGAGCCTTGTACCTCTCATACACCGGGCCCTGTTGGTTTAGTTTATTTCGGTAATCAAAGCATTGCATTAAAAGACGGCTGCCTAGCTGATTTGGCGCCAACATTGCTTGAGCTCATGAAGCAGGATGTTCCTGCAAAAATGACTGGCAAGTCGCTATTGGGTTAAGCCTTTGTTGAGGTATCTCCCATGAATATTAAGGGTCACTTTATAGCCACGTGTGAATCACAGTCTGTGCCAGCCCTCACTAAAAAGCCTGACCTTTTATGGTTGGGCTTTTTATTGCCTATTTTATTGTCTATTTTATTGCTCTTCTCAGCCTCTACGATGGCTGCACAAACAGCCAGCCAGAAAAAGGTAGATCAACTCAAAACAGATATTAAGCAATTAGAATCACAGTTGCAGGGGTTCGAAAAGGAAGAAGGTCATCTTTCTGGTCAATTGCGCACAATAGAGAAAGAAGCGGCGGGAATTCATCAGCAGTTAACCGCGACTAAAACACGTATTACGAGCAGCCAAACCCGCCTAACTAATCTCAATCGTGAACAACAACGGCTTGATGAGGATAAGCGTATTCAGCAAGAGGCGCTGGCTGGCCAGCTTGATTCTGCTTATCGAATGGGACAGCAAGATCAAATAAAAGTCTTACTGAATCAGCAAGACCCTAATCTGGTTTCTAGAATGATGCGTTACTATGAGTACATTAGCGAATCTCGGGTGCAGGCGATCCAAGCTTACCAAGTCACGTTAACAGAACTGCAACGGGTGAAAGCCGATATTGAACAAACTCACCAGCAATTAGCGCAGCAAGAACAACAGCTCCAAAGTAAATCGGAACAACTAACCCAGAGCCGACGCCAAAGAGAAGAGCTTCTGGTTGCTTTAAAAGAAAAAATTGCATCAACTGACGTCAGATTAAAAGCAGATCGTGAGCGGCTTGAGCTCCTTGCTAAGCGTTTGCAGCAAACCTTAGATAAAAATGACCTTAATTGGCAGAGCACAGAGTTTCGTCAGCTAAAAGGTAAGCTAACCTGGCCGACAGCAGGTAGAGTAGTAAGTAACTACGGTGCGACTAGTCGGCAAGGCATTAGTAATGAAGGTATGGTTATTGGCGCGCCAGCAGGTAAAAATGTGCGTGCTGTGCACCATGGACGCGTTGTGTTTTCAGATTGGTTACGGGGCTATGGTTTACTCATCATTATTGATCACGGCAGTGGTTATATGAGCTTATACGGTCATAATCAAGCATTGAACAAAACCGTTGGTGATTGGGTCAATGCTAAAGAAGTGATTGCAACTGTCGGTGATACGGGCGGAAATCAGCAAACAGGTGTGTACTTCGCCATTCGTTATAAAGGCAAACCTCACAATCCGAAGTCCTGGTTAGCAAAATCCAGTGGCTAGATACAGGGAAAATAACATGTCAAAACGCTTTGCTCAGGCTTGTTTATTCACATTTATGTGCTCGGGGATGTCTTTTATTCCGGTGCAAGCACAGGATCAATCGGAAGTTAAGCAACCTCTGCCTTTAGAGGAATTGCGCACGTTCACTGAGATTTTTGAACGGATCAAGGCGGCCTATGTTGAACCTGTTGATGATGCTGAACTCTTGGAAAATGCGGTTAGAGGTATGCTTGCGGGCTTAGATCCGCATAGCAACTATTTAGATCCTCTTGAATTTCGAGACCTGCAAGTGAATACGAGCGGAGAGTTCGGCGGTCTTGGTATCGAAGTCGGCATGGAAGATGGTTTGATTCGTATCATTACACCCATTGATGACACACCAGCAGAGCAAGCCGGTGTTAAAGCCGGGGACCTGATTATCAAATTGGACAGCCATTCAGTCCAAGGCATGAGTCTTAACGACGCAGTGAAATTGATGCGTGGAAAGGTGGGTACTGACCTTAAATTAACAATCATTCGTGAGGGTGAGGCCAAGCCTATCGAAATTACGGTAACTCGAGACATTATTCGTGTTGCGAGCGTGAAAAAGCGTCTATTGGATGAACACTTCGGTTACTTACGTATTTCCCAGTTTCAATTAGAAACGGGTAAAGACTTATTGAAAGCGATGAAAGACCTGCAGGATAGCGCAGAGTTAAAAGGCTTTGTGCTGGACTTACGTAACAACCCCGGTGGGGTGTTGCAAGCGGCAGTTGATGTCAGCGATGCGTTCTTGAGTGGTGGTGACATTGTTTATACCGAAGGTCGGATTAAGCAAGCAGAGCTTCGCTATGCAGCAACCAAGAATAATCCTTCAAAAGAATTGCCTGTCATTGTGTTAATTAATGGTGGCTCTGCATCGGCATCTGAAATTGTCGCAGGTGCGTTACAAGATCATCAGCGAGCAGTCATCGTTGGTACGGCAAGTTTTGGTAAAGGTTCTGTTCAAACAGTATTGCCGCTGACGAATGAGCGCGCATTGAAACTGACAACAGCCCGTTACTTCACACCAAAAGGTCGTTCAATTCAGGCAGAAGGTATTATCCCAGATATCCTTATTGAACCATCGCGAGTGACTAAAGTTGAAGGTGTTGAGGGTTTTAAAGAGGCTGATTTACAAGGTCACCTTTCTAACGGAAATACCAAAAGTGGTGCGGCAGCAGAGCGAGCATCAGAAAACAGCATGAGAACCACAGAAGAAGCGGCTTTATTGGGTAAGGATTATCAATTAAACGAAGCGCTAAACTTGCTGAAAGGAATCGCAATTTATCAGCATTCGCAACGCGCTGTGACAACAGGTGCTGCCAACTAAAATGTTGAAATGCTTGTGCAGCAGCTTGCTGGTTTTATGCTGGCAAGTAACATTAGCGTTGCCCGCTCAAGCCAACACTGATGCGGTTGCTCAACCCGCCATCGTTATTATCATTGATGATGTTGGTGATAATCTAAAAAAAGGTCAGGCGGTACTCGCGTTACCGGGTCCGTTGACCTTTGCGATTTTACCCCATAGCCCTCATGGCGCAGCATTGGCAAGAAAGGCCGCGAACTCCGGCAAGGAAGTTATGCTGCACGCGCCGATGGAAAATACCCACGACCGGCCTCTCGGTCCCGGTGCTTTGACACAGGATCTGGACCAAGCAGCCTTCAAACAACGCCTACAAGATAATGTGGACTCAATACCCGGCGTGGTTGGTATGAATAACCACATGGGCAGTCTGCTGACTACGCTTAAACCGCAGATGAAGTGGACGATGGAAGTAGCGAGAAAAAATCATCTGTTCTTCGTTGATAGTCGAACGACAGCGAAATCCGTGGCGTGGCGAGCGGCAAAAGCGCAGGGCTTGCCTTATTTACGCCGACATGTCTTTCTTGACCATGAGAGAACCCTGGAGTTTATTCATCAGCAGTTTGAACAAACATTAGCGATAGCACGTAAGGAAGGTTATGCCGTGGCCATTGGGCATCCTTACCCAGAAACGGTTCAGTACTTACAGTGGGCGTTACCTCAGCTAGATCGTCTGGGCGTTCGCTTAGCAACGGCATCCTCAGTGCTTGAAGAGCAAAAGTTAGCGAGAACCATAGCAGGCAAATTCCAACATAATGGGAAAGAGCCTAACTGATTATTTGCTGCAGCCCGTCCCAGATTAGTTTAGCCCCCACCAGCAAAGTCACCCATTCAAAAACCGTTTTGATAAAACGGCTACCTTTCATGATCGATAAATGCGCACCGATATAGGCACCAATTAAAGAACCTATCAACAGTGCGGGTAGCCATTGCCAGTAAGGCGCGGCTTGTAAACTAACGGTCAATGCGCCTAGCCCATTCCAAAACATGCCAACCAGAAGCAGCGTGTAGCTGATGGCGCGTTGATAGCTAAAACCAAACCAGCGGACTAGCCAGAGCGTCACAAAAAGTCCGGTGCCTGAAGTGAGTGAGCCGTTCAAAGCACCAATGGTAAACAGTCCTAGACCGCCAATAAGCAAACCGTGGCCATGGCGGTTTTTGCTGTTTTCTTGAATGCCTAGGTCTTTTTTAAATCGAGAATAAAGGCCGAGTCCTGCAGTTAAAACGCCGAGACTGAAAACAGCCCAGCCTTCGTCAATTTTTAGAATGACTGTTGCACCAAGGACGACGCCGGGTAACCCTGTAGCTAAGACAAAACTGGCGAAGCGCCAGTCAAAACTACCTTCACGTATATGTCTCAGTGTCGCACCAACACCAAGGGCAACAGATGCAATTTTATGTGTCGCTAATGCGGTACTGAAGCTTAAACCCAGAAACAGCAGTACAGGAAACTGTAAAAGCCCCGCACCACCACCCGCTAAAGCAGATAACGTGTTGGCAATCAGAGAAATGAGCACCAGCCCAAGGTGTTCGACTAAATCCAACGCGGTGATCTCAATAGAGTTTAGTTACGGAACAAGCTCTGGCTTAATAACGGCCATTGATCTTCCCAGCCGTCGGTGGGGTAGCGCTTGTAATCGCTGCGGACAAACTGACGCATGCGGCCTTCTGCAGTCGCAAGCAGCAGGTTGGCGGTAATGGTAGGCGTTGCTTGAGTGCGAAGCCCCTCGCTGAGCTCGGCTTCACGTAGGATCGATTTAAGTTGTGTTTCGATGCGATCGAATACTTGCCCAACTTGCATTCTTAATCGTTCAGTTTCGCCAGCTAATGCGTCGCCTGCGAGAATTCGACTCATTCCGGGGTTACGCTCAACAAAGGCGAGTAAGAGTAGAATAATTTGCTCGCATTGTTTCACCGCGCCTGCATCACTTTTACTAATCAAAGTAATGCGACTAAATAGCGTCTCTTCGATAAAACCGATAAGACCTTCAAACATTTTAGCTTTACTAGGAAAGTGTCGGTACAACGCGGCTTCAGAAACCCCGACTTCTTTTGCTAATGCGGCTGTAGTGATGCGTGCGCCGGGGCTGACTTCGAGCATGTGAGCGAGTGCTTGAAGGATTTGCTCGCGTCGGTTGAGTTTATTGTCCTCAGAGTCGTTCATACTGATTCCTTCATGCTAGTGCCTTCATTCTGTACCCTCATTGTGCGCTATCGAGTTCTTGATTGGTGACAAGCGTACCCACACCTTCATCAGTAAAGATTTCTAACAACGTCGCATGGGAAACTCGACCATCAATGATGTGAGCACTGGTAACCCCACCTTTAACGGCGTCAAGAGCACAACCAATTTTTGGCAGCATGCCGCCATAAATCGTACCGTCGGCAATTAAGTCGTCCACTTGCTGTGTGGTAAGGCCGGTGAGTACATCGCCGTTTTTATCCATTAAGCCTGCAATATTTGTAAGCAGAATGAGTTTTTCGGCTTTAAGTACCTCGGCGATTTTGCCAGCGACTAAGTCCGCATTAATATTGCAGGAGCCGCCGTCTTCACCAACGCCTATGGGTGCAATGACAGGAATCATATTGCTGCTGACCAGCATGTCGAGGACTTCAGTGTTCACTTTATCAACCTTGCCTACATGGCCGATATCAATGATTTCTGGCTCTTGCAGGTCGGGTGATTGCTTGGTCACTTTGAGCTTTTTCGCTTTGATGAGGTCGCCATCTTTGCCGGTCAAACCAATGGCCTTGCCACCATGGCTATTGATCAAGCCAACGATTTCTTTGTTGACCAAGCCGCCGAGTACCATTTCTACCACATCCATGGTTTGGCTGTCGGTGACACGCATACCATCGACAAAACTGGATTCAATGTTTAACTTTTCTAAAAGCTCGCCAATTTGTGGGCCACCACCGTGAACCACAATAGGATTAATCCCCACGGTTTTCATCATCACAATATCGCGGGCAAAACTGTTTTTTAGTGTTTCATCAGTCATGGCGTTGCCGCCGTACTTGATGACTAAAGTTTTACCAGCAAAACGCTGGATGTAAGGGAGAGCTTCGGAAAGTACCGTTGCCACATTCATGGCATCTTCGCGGTTCAGGGGCATAACATAACCTTGTTCGGGGTAGCTTTGTTGCAAGGCGACAAGTGGCTACCCATATGACTTTTACAATATTGTTTCTATGCGGGAATTGTGAGTTCTGCGCTAACACTATGCAAGTTTGCTTGGAATTGCTCACGAATCCGATCAAGCGCTGCTTGGCTTTCGGCTTCAAAACGTAGCACCAGCATTGGTGTGGTGTTTGAGGCGCGCACTAGCCCCCAGCCATCAGGGTAATCAACTCGCACACCATCAATGGTTGATACATTGCCACCGGGGTAATCGATGGCTTGTAGCTTGCTTATAATGTCGAATTTACCTTCGTCTGTGACTTTAATATTAATCTCTGGCGTGCTGATATCTTCAGGGATTTCGTCAAAGATAGTGTCGGCATCACGACCATCCGCGGCGAGGATTTCTAACAAGCGAGCAGCACCGTAGAGACCATCATCAAAACCGTACCAGCGTTCTTTAAAGAAGATATGACCGCTCATCTCGCCAGCAAGTGCGGCGCCGGTTTCTTTCATCTTGGCTTTGATGAGTGAGTGGCCTGTCTTCCACATGGTAGGTTTGCCGCCAACTTTTTCTAGCATCGGTTGCAATAGGCGTGTGCACTTCACGTCATAAATGATTTTAGCGCCTGGATTGCGCTTAATAACATCAAGCGCAAATAGCATTAACAAACGGTCAGGGTAGATGATTTTACCTTTGGGGGTGACAACGCCAACACGGTCACCATCGCCGTCAAAGGCAAGACCAATATCTGCGCCAACTTCATTCACTTTGGCAATCAGGTCTTTCAGGTTTTCTGGCTTGCCGGGGTCAGGATGGTGGTTGGGGAAGGTACCATCAATTTCACAAAAGAGTTTGGTCACATCACAGCCTAGTGCGCTGGTCAGCTTAGGTGCGAGTTTGCCGGCGACGCCATTGCCAGCATCTACAACCACTTTGAGCGGTTTGGCCAAAGTGATATCGCTGGTGATACGTTCAAGATAGTCACTAGACACGCTAACCTTTTGGCTGCCACCCATGCCTTGGGCATAATCTTGGTTTTTAATGCGCGTCAGTAATCGTTGAATATCATCACCGGATAGGGTTTTACCATCGATCACAATTTTAAAACCGTTGTAGTCCTTTGGATTGTGACTGCCGGTAACGATCACGCCGGTTTGGCTTTCTAAAATATGGGTGGCGTAATACAGCACCGGTGTTGGCACCATGCCGATATCTAACACATTGCGCCCGCTTTCTTTTAAACCTCGGATTAGAGCGTCTGACATGGTGGGGCCAGAAATGCGGCCATCCATACCAACAATGACATGGCTTTGACCTACAGCAGCAGCTTCACTGCCGATCGCTCTACCGATGTGATAAACCACCGCAGGGGTAAGAGATTCTCCGACAACACCGCGGATATCGTAAGCGCGAAAAATTGATTCTGGTATTGATGAAAGTGCGGTATCGAACTTGTCCATTTGCGTCCTTTCTGATCATTCGTCAGTGTCTGTGCATGGTTGTATGCAGTGTAATTAGTGGGTGCCAGAGTGGCCAAAGCCACCTTCGCCGCGATCCGTCTCAGCAAACTCTTCGACAATGTCGAACTCTGCTTGTACCACAGGTACGAGTACCATCTGGGCCAATCGTTCACCCGGGTTGATGGTGAAGCTTTTGTCGCCTCTATTCCAACAAGAAACCATCAGCGGACCTTGGTAGTCTGAATCAATCAAGCCCACGAGGTTGCCTAATACGACGCCGTGTTTATGACCTAACCCCGAGCGTGGTAGTAACATCGCGCAGAGGCTGGGGTCTTCGATATATACCGAAAGGCCTGTCGGTATTAAGAGTGTTTCACCTGGCAATAGGTTCACGGGTTCATCTACACAAGCCCGTAAATCCATGCCTGCTGAGCCGGTTGTCGCATAAGAAGGTAATGGAAATTCATGACCAATTCGTGGATCAAGGATTTTAACCTGCAACTTTTTCATGGGTGTCCCTATTGATAAATCGTTTTGCTACGTCGGCTTAGTATCCTATTCGACGGAGCCGCTGTCTTTATGTGCGTGTTTTTTCGTACTGTTTGCTGATGGTTTTTATCAGCAAGCGAGCAAGTTGTGTTTTTTGGGTTTGAGCTATTGTGATTTCGTCATCAGCGGTAATTAACGTGACGGCGTTCTCATCGCTGTTAAACCCAATGCGCTGATCTGAAACGTCGTTGGCAATAATCATATCGAGATTCTTGCGTGTCAATTTACCCCGTGCATATTCCAAAACATTTTGTGTTTCAGCGGCAAAACCTACGGTGAATGGACGCTGAGAATGCTGCGCGATGGTAGCGACAATATCAGGATTTTTTATCAAGCGGATAACCATTTCGTCACTATCATCGGTCTTCTTCAACTTTTGCTCAGCAACATCGGCAGGGCGATAATCGGCCACGGCTGCTGCACCGATAAAGAGGTCACAACTGGGCATTTCAGCCAATGCTGCGACCAGCATATCGTCTGCTGAATTGATTGATATGTGATCGACACGCTGAGGGCAGGGTAAAGCTACGGGGCCGCTTATTAATGTGACTCTTGCGCCAGCTTCTGCGGCGGCTTCAGCTAATGCAAAGCCCATCTTGCCCGAGCTGTGATTACTAATGTAGCGCACAGGGTCGATAGCTTCGCGGGTTGGCCCCGCAGTAATAACGACATGAACACCTGATAATGCGGTAGATTCGAAGCAAGCGGCGGTGTTTGCTGCAATGTCGGCAGGTTCGATCATGCGTCCTGGGCCGACATCACCACAGGCTTGTGCGCCAGAAGCTGGCCCCCAAATTTTCATACCTAATGAAGTCAACTTTTCGATGTTTTCTTGTGTGCGAAGGTCTCTCCACATCGCTTGGTTCATTGCGGGAACAATCGAAATCGGCGAGTCAGTCGCTAAGCATAACGTGGTGAGAAGATCATTGCCTAAGCCACTGGCGAGTCGGGCAATGAAGTCAGCGCTGGCAGGAGCAATAACAATTAAATCTGCCCATTTGGCAAGCTCTATATGTCCCATTCCAGCTTCTGCTTCTGGATCAAGTAATGTTGTATGCACTGGGTTGCCAGACAAGGCTTGTAACGTGAGGGGTGTGACAAATTCAGCACCGCCAGCGGTTAATACAACCTGTACATCAGCACCGGCGGTTTTATAAGCGCGTACCAGTTCGCAGCATTTATAGGCCGCAATTCCACCGGAAATACCAAGAAGAATCCGTTTGTTCGATAGGCTGGCTAGTGTTGTTGTAATCGCGGTCATCAGGCTTTGTGTCTTAAAAAATGTCGGGTCAGGGAACGTCAATGGTTACCGGTTAGTAAAGGCTTACCAATATAACATGTGGAGCAGGCTTTCATACTAAAGATGAAGTGGCTTTTATCGGGGCGCTTCCTCCTTTCGAGAGGCTGAATGCTAAGTTTGATAAGAGTCATTTGATGCATGTTGGCGACATAAACAATAGTTTTTAATAACGCTAATGATAATTATTATTAATTGCTATTGTTTTTGGTACTATAGCATTTCTGACTCATTATGCAGATAGGTGCTGCAAGGTCTAGCACCTGTAGGAGATAGCTTCGTGTCATTACACTCTCTGGAGAACGTTGCCACCTTTGAGCATTTTAACCTTGGGCTAGATGCACAGAGCTCGGTGCGATTGGTCAATCATCGTTTTGCCGAAGACACGGTGGTTGAGCATGTCTATACGCCAGGTCTTTATATCTCAATGCTAGGTAAGTGCCAATGTGAAACGCTTAACGAAGGCGTGGATAAGCGACGTGATTACAACCATCAGTATGTAGTGGCGTTGGTTGATAAGTCGAGCACAAGCCAGATTCACTTTTCTCACGACAGCGTTTGGCAGACGTTTGCTATTATGCTGCCACTTGATGCGCTTAATGAGAGCGCTATCCTTCCTGAGAAGTTAGCGAATGAATCTCGTGCGATTCCTAATATTCGTTTTGCCGAATTAGGCCCTGTGCCCGCTGATATTTTGCGTTGCTGCGAAGCGGTCTGGGATTGTGGGTTTGAAGGTTTTGAGCGTGAGCTATTTATTAAAGCGAAAGCGCAAGAAGTTTTAGCGTTGTTCTTGCATAAACGCCGTGAGCAGCGTCGGCTACCTGCTACGTCTCGACTGACTCAGTTGCGCAATGCACTTAGTCATATTCAAACCAATTTGGCGCAAGACTGGTCATTATCTACCGTTGCTCATTTAGCGGGAAGTAATCGCACCTATGTGAAGCAAGACATTAAAGTGTTAATCGGTAGTAATTTTCGCGATTGGTTAAAAGATGTAAGGCTTGAGGCTGCTCGTGAACAGTTAGCGGGGCGCAAGCCCATAACTCAGATTGCTCATAATGTGGGTTTTAAAAGCCAAGCGCATTTTGCCACCTTATTTAAGAGTGAGATGGGTGTTACTCCTAGTGAGTATCGGCAGTCTGTGACAATGCAGCGTAGCGCCTAGCGATTGGCATCCAGCCAAAAGCCTTCAATACAGAATTATCTATTTCCGAAAGCATCATGTCCTTATTCGAAAGTTATTGTGCTCCGTCCTCGATAGACTTCAAGGCTCTCTAAGGCCGGATAGTAAATGGTTGCAGGCTGGTGTTTATCATCAACATTGCGCGTTCCTAAGGATTTATTCAGTTTGATCCAGCCCTTCTAAAAGTGAAGAGGTTGCGGGATAAGTAGTCATGAAGTACAGCTTTAGCTTTGCGGGGCGATACCCATGGCCCATGTTGGCCAGCACCTATATCACGCAATACATTGGTGTGGCATTTATTCTGTCTGCGGCCGTGGCTATTTTACGCCAGCAAGGTGTCGCTTTAGATAAATTGGCGTTATTAAACCTTGCGGTTTTGCCTTTGATGGGGAAGGTGTTTTACGCCCCTTTGATTGATAAATACCGTTTATCGTTGCAAGGCAAATACCGTAGTTGGTTGATCCTTGCTCAAGGCAGTATGGCAGTGTTGTTAGCCATTGCTGGTGCAATGGATTTTCAGCAGCAATTTACTTGGATTATCGTGACACTCGCGCTCTATGCCTTTTGCATGAGTGTTCAAGATGTCGCGGTGGATGGTTTGTCTTGCAAATTATTCGACCCAGAAGCCCGCAAGCTAGCGAGTAGTATTCAGTTCTCAGGAAATTTACTAGGGAATATTATCGGCGGCGGCCTGATTCTGATGTTTTATCCATGGTTAGAGTGGCATGGCTCATTGTGGTTATTAGCCGCGTTAACCAGTATCTCGTGGCTTCAGATGGTGTGGTTTACTGAGCCAGACGATGTAGTGGGTAACGCACCGGTCGGCCAAGAGCGGCAGCACCTGTTGCGTGATGTGAAAGACTTTATTACACAGCATAAATTCTGGCTGCTTATCTTAGCGCTTTACCCTATTGGTTCTACCTGTGGCTTTGCGTTGCTTAACCCTTTGCTCGTTGATAGTGGCTGGGCGCTGAGTGAAGTTGGCTTTGCGGTGAAGATCTATGGCTCCGCTGTTGGCCTGTGTGCAGCCTTATTAGCAACGCCGTTGATTACTCGATTGGGTAGAGTTAACGCGTTGATTAGCGTTCTATTCTTACAGTTATTCGCGCTGCTGCTGATGGTGCCCCTAACGTTTGGTTTCACTGGAAAAACCATCGTCTATGCCGCAATAACCGTGCATTTTGTCAGTTTTCCGGCACTGCTGGTGGTTTCTTCAACGATGATCATGGATAAGGCGGCTCAGACCTTACATAAAGCCACGTTCTTTACTTTGCAATTCAGTTTTGCCTCTTT
Source organism: Motiliproteus sp. (assembly GCA_048265065.1). GTDB lineage: Bacteria > Pseudomonadota > Gammaproteobacteria > Pseudomonadales > Balneatricaceae > Motiliproteus. Next base: position 26,500 of record JBLXCH010000027.1, read on the forward strand.
GCTCGGGTTTACTTATTCCGCTATTAGCATGGCGATAGCAAAGCATGTTGGTTACAGCGCCGTGGTTATTGCCGGTACTACGCTCAGTGTTGGTATTGCTTTATTCATCGGTTTTGCACTGAAGCGAGTGGTGTCTGCGGATGCTGATATCGGCCACCGTGTTGTGTCGGCAGCATAGGCTTTTAGGTACTCGCCACTGAGTAATACTCTTGATGTAAACGTAGCTGTTTCACCAAGTCATGGAAAGTTCAGTGGACTACCTGCTTTTAATTAAATAATGAAACAAGAATTATTAGTACTTTCAATCACTTTTTATTGGTTATCTCAAAAAATACAGGAAGCCCTAAATCATGAGCCAAATGAGTAAAGTAAACACTCACACCGCGCAACATTTTCCGGCGCTATCTTTAATCGCAGTTTCCATTATTGCGATTAATAGCTTACTAATTTCCTCTGCGGTAGGTGCTGAAACTGTTGCGTTAGAGACTGTTGTGGTTACCGGTGAAAAAATTGATAAGGCGATTAAAGATACCACTACGGCGGTGACGGTTTTTTCTGAAGATGAGTTGCAGACGGGTGAATCAAAGCAGGTCAAAGACCTTGCGACAAAAGCACCTAATGTCATTTCTGATACGTTTGGCCATATTTCGATTCGGGGTGTTTCTGGCGGTGGTGCCGCAACCGGTGGTGTAGCGCTGATGACTGGTGCGCGCGCACGCATTTCCACAGTGGTTGATGGCACAACGCAAGATTGGTCTGGTTATAACTTTGCACCGACGGATTTGTGGGATGTGGAGCAAGTCGAAGTTCTACGTGGTCCGCAATCAACGACCCAAGGGTCAAGTGCGATTGCGGGTGCTATTGTCGTTAATACCAATGACCCGACCTTTGAAAATGAAGCGGCTGTTCGAGCAGGCTTAGAGAGTTTCAAAAACGGCAACTTAAAGCACACCTTAGCGGTTATGTCGTCTGGTGCCTTCATTGAAGACGAATTGGCTTATCGTATCGCGGTGGATCAAACCAAAGGCGATGGCTGGTTAGACTATGAAACGTCAGGCTATAGCGGTGATCTTCCAAATCTCAGTGAATCAGAAAGCCTTAACGTGCGAGGCAAGCTGTTATGGGAGCCTGCGAATATCCCTGAGTTATCTGCCAAGCTCACAGTCAATTATCGAAAAAATGAAGGTGAGCATGCCAACTTCGCTAGTAACACGGACGAAGGCATTGCTTCTCAAACAATGACTATTGCTGATTCGGGCGGCGCGGTGTCTCGTGTACAGGACTCCAAAGAAAACAGCGTCGCTGCTGATATTGACTATGAATTCAGTGACGGCATTACTAACTCGTTCCATATCAGCCGAATTGATTCTGATATTTATGCCGACGGTTATGGCTTTGCCAGTGGGACTACAACCCATAGTTACGATATCGAGCAAACGACTACCTCCTTTGAAAATCGCGTTATTTTTAACAACAAAGATTCAAAGCTAACAGGTGTTGTTGGCTTGTTTGCGGCGAATAAAGACTCGGTAATTGATGCAACCCAAGGGGTGATTAATATCGATACGAGTTATACCACCAAAACGACAGCGCTATATGGCGAAGGCACTTACGCACTGTCCCCTGAAACGAAGTTAACCACAGGCTTGCGTATTGAGAATGAAAAAACCGATAAAACCGGTGCTTTTTTCTCTTCTACCGAAGTTGAGCAGCACACAGACTCGACTTATTACTTACCGAAAGTCGCGATTACTCATGACATAACCGGCGCTACAACTTTAGGGGCAGCTCTGCGTAAAGGCTATAGTCCTAGTGGAACCTATATTAATACCACCGGTGATGTTTTCGCTTTTGATAGTGAAGAGGTGTCCTCTTTCGAGTTGAGCAGCAAAAGCGATTTCGGGGGTGGCACGACTCTGAGTGCTAGCCTGTTTTATAACGACTATTCCGATTACCAGGCGTTGTCAGGTTTTAGTATCGTTAATGTCAATGCTGCCCACACTTATGGTTTTGAGTTAGAAGCAACCACGTGGATTACCGATAACCTCGAACTGCAGGGCTCCATCGGCCTACTACGCAGCGAAATAGACGAGTACGACTCAAGCGTTTCGTTTGAAGGTAATGATTTGTCGGGAGCTCCAGAGACGAATGTGGGCTTAGGCTTCACTCAATATATTGGTGATAAGTGGTCGTTTGGTGCAGATGTTACTTACGTGGGTGAGTACTACTCTGATCTTGGTAACACCGATGACAATACAGCCGGCGATTACTTTGTGACTAACGCACGTTTCCAATACACCACGGGTAATTTAACTATTGATGGCTTCATCAAAAATCTAACTGATGAGAACGTGCTGTACTATCGGGCAGATTCGCTAGCGGCCGTCGGTCAAGATCGTTCAATTGGAATTAGTGCGACCTATCGCATGTAAGGTTTTTTAAGGATCTTTCTCTCATCATTCAAAATAGGGGCTAGTTGTGCCTCTATTTTCATTTTCACTTGCTAGCAAAAACAGAGACCTATGAGCATCAAAACGCCCATTGAAGACGTTGATCAAAAAATCGACATTATTGATCATGTTAATCAAGACCATACGGAAGAGCTGTTAGCCATTGCACAAAGTTACCAATCTCAGTCTAAAAAAGGACTTCCATCGTTGTCACAGGGTGGAATCCGATCAGCAAAAATTCTGGATATTTTTCAAGAAGGTATGCAGATTGCTATTTGCTTTATCACTGATGGGCCTGCAGTAACTATTTTTGTTCCTTTTGAAATTGAAGGGGAGCTAGAAGATAAAATTCTCTATCAAGCTTATGCTGCGATTGTGCACCAGGGGCGTGATTTTAGTGGCGCAGGTAAGCGTTTTTTTGAAGTTGTCGATAAGCAAAAAATCACCCCAAACATGATCCGTTTAACCGTAAAAAGTACGATCCCATTGCCGAAATATTATCCTGGTTATGCGTATGCCTTCTTACTAAAGACCATCAAGAAACGCCCGAGTGCAAACGCTAAAGGAGACCAGAAAACAAGTTGGAGTAAAAAGCTGTTTGATCGGGCTTTCATCTGGTTAATGAAGCATTTATCCAGCAAAAATCGCCAAAAGCTATTGCAGAGCGCGAATAAAGATGTCCGCCTTTATACCTTAAGAAAGTCTTGGAAAAGTAGCGATGACGTTGGTTTTCATGATCAAGGTTATATCGATATTTTTACGCATGGGCAAACAGCCGGAAGCCAATGGGCTAATCAGTTAACGGTGGGTGATGTCATTATGAGTCGCTCTGAAGCCAAGGATAAGCACCCTCATCTTGTCAATGGGCAGGCGCTGTTAATCGCTGATGAAACCGCGTACCCCGCCTTGGCCGGTATTTTGGAACATTGGCAAAACCCATTGCCGCCTCATATTCTTGTGATTAGTGCGTCAGATAGTGAACAACGTTATTTCGAAGAGAGTAATTTGTTAGGTGCTGGCCACATGCATCGCATTGTGTGCGAACCAGAAAACCAAGCCGCTGAAGTGCTTGCCATCGTCAAGCAGATAGAGAAGGTTGATGTCGTGTGGGCCGCGTTTGAGTCTGAGTCGGCAAAGGTAGTCAGGCACTACTTGCGTAACGAGCGACAGGTTACGGGCAAGAACAACCATACTAAGGCGTACTGGAGTTTGAAGACGAAACGAGGTTCCGCATAGTTATTCGTTCGTGTGCTTATTTGTCACTTAAACGCCATAAATGGCCCCCTCAATAGCAGCATGGCCGTTTTGCGGCTAGTATGAACATCTTCTTCAGAAGGATCTGACGTTGTGAAAAACTCAAGGAGAGAGTTATGGCTATTTCTGATTGGCCGGAAGGTGAGCGTCCGCGGGAGAAATTATTGTCCCAAGGGGCGGCGGCGTTATCTGATGCGGAACTACTAGCGATATTTCTGCGCACAGGGGTGGCGGGTAAGTCTGCAGTGGATTTGTCTCGTGATCTTCTACATCGTTTCGAAGGTGTCCGTGCATTGTTGAATGCGGACGAAGTAACCTTTTGTCAGGCGCAAGGGTTGGGGCGAGCAAAATATGCGCTATTGCAAGCCGTCATAGAGCTCGCACGTCGGCACCTCGCGGAGTCCCTTAAACGTGATAGTGCGCTGACCTCCGTGGCTGAAACGCGAGCTTTTGTGAGTGCGCAGCTGCGAGATAGGCCGCGAGAAGTCTTTGCCGTGCTCTTCTTAGACAATCAACACCGTATGATCGCTTTTGAAGAAATGTTTCAAGGCACGATTGATAGCGCTAGTGTTTATCCGCGAGAAATTATTAAACGTGCGCTGAGCCTTAATGCTGCGGCTATTATTCTGGCGCACAATCATCCTTCCGGTGTGGCTGAACCAAGTCTGGCCGATCAACGTATTACTGAGCGGATTAACGAAGCTTCACAGTTAGTATCGATCCGTTTGCTTGATCATTTTGTCGTAGGGGATGGTCCGCCGGTATCATTTGCCGAACGGGGGTGGCTATAACGCGTAATCCGTAATCTTTGCGGGTTTAACTCGGTCTCAATACGCCAATCAATCTCGCTTTTATTCTTTAATCGTATAACTTCTAAACGTTGCGTCAGTGTTTGGGGTTACGGATATTAAGCTACCTAGGTTTATCGCTATGGATAAAAATAATATCAATGACAGCTCAGAAGAGAATCGGGAAGAAGACCAACCGTTGGACGTCCAGACAGAACGGTCGGCCGAGAGAAGCCAAGAAGACCGTGATTTTGTCCCCGTTATTCTAAAAAGAAGTGATGAGTCTGTTCGCCATCCTGATGACATTCTCGAAAAGGCCATTAAAGAAGGGATGGAGCAGATACGGCGGCCTTTTGTTTCTTTGATTTTATCCTCGATCGCAGCAGGATTGATCCTAGGGTTTACAGCGATGGCTGTGGCCGTGGTTGCTACATTTACTTCAACCTATGAGGATCCTCTGCTTCTACGAATTTCAATGGCTCTTGTTTATCCGCTAGGGTTTATTCTTTGTATCATGAGTGGCACTCAGTTGTTTACTGAGCATACCGCAACCGCTGTCTATCCGGTTCTTGAGCGCCGAGCGAAGCTCAAACAATTATTCCGACTTTGGCTGCTTGTGCTTATCGGGAATATTACGGGGGCCATTATTAGCGCGGGTCTTTTAACCATTGCGGATGATGTTATCCATGCAAAAGAGGGGTATATCATCATTGGCCATCATCTTGTTGACTACAGCAGTACGTCAATTTTGGTCAGCTCAGTGCTTGCCGGCTGGTTGATGGCAATGGGTGGCTGGTTGATTCTAGGGACATCAACCACAACCGGGCAAATGGCCTGCATCTATATTGTTACTTTTCTTATTGGTCTAGGCGGTTTGCATCACTCTATTGCCGGTTCGGTGGAAATGTTCACCGCGCTATTTATTAGTGATCTCTTTACTTTGGCGCAATCTGTCCAGTTTATTACAGTGGCTATTGCAGGCAATCTCATTGGTGGCAGTGTGTTTGTCGCAATCTTAAATTACGGCCATATTAGAAAAACTCAAGAAGTTGAGGCTAGCGAGAAATCCAACGCCACAGAAAAATAGCAGAGCAGCCCATTATACGCATTACACTTTAGATCGTGGCGTCTACATGATGTGTTCTGTGAAAAGGTGATGGTTTTTTGCACAGGTAATTGTCTTTCTCTTCGGCTTTCTGTATATTGCGCACCTCGCTGATTCGCGGTACGGGATTTTGTCTTCAATGGGTGAAGACGCTCCGCCTGAGGTTTTCGTTGATAAATACACAGTTTCTGGGTGTTTTACATCGCAAAGCCGATAAACATGAATCAGATGAAAGGTGCAGAATATGTCTAAAGTATGCATGGTGACAGGCAAGCGCCCTGTTGTCGGAAACAATGTTTCTCATGCTCAAAACAAAACGCGTCGTCGTTTTTTGCCAAACCTACACTGGCATCGTTTTTGGGTTGAAAGTGAAAACCGTTTTGTTCGCCTACGTGTAACTTCTAAAGGTATGCGTGTTATTGACAAAAAAGGTATCGACGCAGTGTTAGCTGATGTTCGTTCCAACGGTTACAAGGTATAAGGGGCTAAATCATGCGCGATAAAATCAAAATGGTTTCTAGTGCCGGTACAGGACACTACTACACGACCAACAAGAACAAGCGTACTACGCCTGACAAGTTGGAAATGAAGAAGTTTGATCCAGTAGTTCGTAAGCACGTAATGTATAAAGAATCTAAGATTAAGTAATT
>JBLXCH010000028.1:0-26994 GCA_048265065.1 Motiliproteus sp.
GGGACCAAACTATGGTCTGTCATTCCTGGGATCGTATTAACCTCTAATAAGAAGAACTCACCCGCTTCATTTTGCATCACATCAACCCGGCCCCAACCTTCGCAATCAATTGCTTTAAACGCGTTAACCGCTAATGTTTGAATCTCGTTGTTTTTTGCTTCATCAAGCTGTGTATCAAAATGATATTGCGTGTCGTTGCTGACATATTTCGCATCAAAATCATAAAAGTCATGGGGAGTTTCTAAACGAATAACAGGCAAAGCTTGGTCAGCTAAAACAGCGATGGTGAATTCACGCCCTGTGATCCACTGTTCAACAAAAACACAGCCGTCATGTTCTGCTGCTTTCCTATAGGCACTTTCGAGCTGGTGCGCCTCTGTCACTTTGGACATACCAATGCTTGAGCCCTCGTTAGCGGGTTTGACGATAAGCGGCAGACCCAGTGAGGTAATCACCTCATTCCAATCAGTGTCAGCGGTTAGAATTCGGTGCGCCGGAGAAGGAAGGCCAATACCGGACCAGATCTGTTTGCAGCGTAACTTATCCATTCCCATTGCGGAGGCAAGCACACCGCTACCCGTGCAGGGAATATTCATCATCGCTAGAACGCCTTGCACCACGCCATCTTCGCCACCCGGCCCGTGAAGGGCATTAAATACTCGGTCGACCTTGGCTTCCTGCAACTGCACTAATGGATCAAGCGAACCAGTTTCGCCATAAAGATCGATACCCATTGCATTAATGTTTTGCGTTTTTAACGCAGCAAGCACCGCTTTTCCGCTATTCAACGAAACGGAGCGCTCAGCAGAGTTACCGCCCATAAGCACAGCAACTTTGCCAAAGTTTATCGCCTTTAGAGCACTAATCGGCAGCATCAGCAGACTCCTCTGGTTGCAGACGTGAGGCGGCCAACGTTGTCGCTAAAGCACCAATATTACCGGCACCTTGCGTGAGCAAAAGATCTCCGGGTTCGAGAATATTCTGCAATATACTGTTCACTACCTCAGGCGATTCAACAAAAATAGGATCAATTTGGCCTCGTTGACGGATGCTTCGGCAAAGACTACGTGAGTCAGCGCCAGCAATGGGGTCTTCACCCGCCGGATAAACTTCCATTAATAACAGCACATCTACTTCCGACAACACGTGAACGAAATCTTCATAAAGATCACGGGTTCGACTATAGCGGTGCGGTTGATAAATCATCACGGTACGCTTGTCTGGCCAACCACTTCGGATTGCGGCAATGGTGGCAGCAACTTCTGTTGGATGGTGACCGTAATCATCAACCAACGTCACCGGTGCTTCATTTTCTTTATTAGGTAACGCAAAATCGCCCATCACTTGGAAACGACGACCAACACCTTGGAATTGACCCAGGCCCTCGATGATCGCTTCATCATTGATGCCTTCGTCCGTGGCCACTGCGATACATGACAATGCATTTAACACATTGTGGTGACCCGGCATATTCAACGTCACCTGAATTGGCTTATGCGGTTCAGGGCGGACAGCCACAAAGTGCGTTTTCATGCCATCCTGACTCACTGACTCCGCACGAAAATCTGCTTCTTCGTTGAAGCCATAGGTCAGCACTGGGCGGCTAATTTGCGGCAATATTTCAGTGACTACAGGATCATCTGTACACATCACTGCCAAACCGTAAAAAGGCAGGTTATGAAGAAAGTCGACAAAGGTCTTTTTCAGCTGATTAAAATCGCCGCCATAAGTAGACATGTGATCAGCATCGATATTCGTCACAATCGACACCATCGGCTGCAAGTGTAAAAAGGAGGCATCGGACTCATCCGCTTCGGCGACTAAATAACGACTATCGCCTAACCGCGCATTGGTACCCGCACTGGTCAACCGCCCGCCAATAACGAATGTAGGATCAACACCCGCTTGAGCCAATACCGACGCCATCAAACTAGTGGTGGTCGTCTTACCATGTGTTCCTGCAACGGCAATACCATGGCGATAGCGCATCAACTCAGCCAACATTTCGGCACGGCGCACCACAGGCACACGCTGCTCTCGTGCGGCTTGAACTTCGGGATTGCTTTCACCCACTGCACTGGACACAACGACCGCGTCAACATTTTCAATATTCGACTGCTGATGACCAATATAAATTTTCATCCCGAGCTGCTCTAAGCGCTCAACGGTGGGTGAGCGGCGTAAATCAGAGCCGGCAATTTCATAGCCTTGATTAAGCAGCACTTCAGCGATGCCACACATTCCCACACCGCCTATACCAACGAAGTGGATGCGCTTAATTCGACGCATTTCTGGCAGTTCATATTGAAATCGATTTTTCGCTTTCAAAGCTTAGACTCCTACCCATTTCATACATTGTTCAGCCACTAATTCGCTGGAATTTTCTCGGCCTAAATGACGTGCTTTGTTGGCCATGGTGACTAATGTTGGGCGTTTATTAAGCTGCTCGATCAACATTTTTAAACGATCAGCATTCAATTCATTCTGCGGAAGTAACACTGCCGCACCTTGTTCAGTGAGGTATCTCGCATTTGCTGTTTGGTGATCATCAACGGCATGAGGAAACGGCACTAAAATAGAGGCAACACCGGCAGCACTGAGTTCACTGACTGTTAATGCGCCTGATCGACAAACCACCACATCAGCCCATTCATAAGCTGTATTCATGTCATCAATAAAAGGCATCACTTCAGCAGACACTTTATACTTTGCATAAGCTTCTTGGGTTTCTTCGAAAGTACGCTTTCCTGTTTGATGACGAACCACCGGGCGTTCTGTTTCAGTAAATTTGGCTAACATTTCTGGCATACAGAGGTTAATGGCCTGTGCACCTAAGCTACCGCCAACCACTAAAATTCTCAGAGGTCCAGTACGCTCTGCCAAACGTGCAGCAGGCTCTCTTAAATCAATAATATTTTGACGTATAGGATTGCCAGTACAAATCGATTTAGCTGATTCAAACGTGTTAGGGAAGGCTTCCATAACCACCTTTGCCATCTTAGCTAACAGTTTGTTAGTCATTCCCGGTATCGCATTTTGTTCATGCACAAGCACAGGAATTCCCATCAGCCAAGCCACCAACCCTCCAGGGCCACTAGCAAAGCCACCCATGCCTAATACCGCATCAGGTTTTACATGTTTTAAAACACGTCGAGCTTGAAAGCATGCTTTAAGCAAGTTCAAAGGAGCTAACAACAAACTCACCAAGCCCTTCCCTCTTAATCCAGCAACACTAATGGTATGCAGTGGGAAACCCGCCTTAGGCACAAGTTCATTCTCAATGCCTTTTATTGAACCCAGCCACTCAATTTCTAACCCTTTAGCTTTTAGCACTTCTGCTGTGGCAAGGCCCGGATAAACATGTCCACCCGTACCTCCAGCCATTACTAATACTTTTTTACTGGGAGACATTACTCGCCCTCCCGCTGTCTTAATGACACACGACTTTTTTTACCCGTTCCAGCCAATTGCTCTTCATCAATTTTCTGTAGGTAATAATTTTCAAAATGGACGCGACAAAGCAAAGCCAGCATCACCATGGAAACAATCAAACTACTGCCGCCGTAGCTCACTAGAGGCAGTGTTAGTCCTTTAGTCGGCAGTACACCAACATTCACACCAATATTGATCAAGGCCTGACCTGCGATAACAAAGCCGATTCCATAACATAAATACCCTTGATAATGGCGGCGCAACAACTCCGCGTCTCGGCCGATACGAAAAGCACGATAGACAAGAACAGCAAACAAAATCACCATGACCATTGCGCCGATTAGTCCAAGCTCTTCCGCCAAAACTGAGAAAACAAAATCGGTATGTGCTTCGGGCAAGAAAAACAACTTCTGAACGCTATTACCTAACCCCAACCCAAACCACTCACCTCGTGCAAAGGCAATTTGTGCTTGAGAAAGCTGATAACCACTACCAAAAGGGTCTGCCCAAGGGTCAAGGAACGTAATTAAACGCTGCATGCGATAAGGCTGCGAAACGGCTACCGCCGCCATCACTACTAACGCACAAGTAATTACCACGGCGAACTGCAGCAAGCGCATACCACCCAAAAACATCATGCCAAGCATCGTTCCCATGAGAACGACCATCGCTCCAAAATCAGGCTCCAACACTAGTAGCAATAAGAAAAAGCTCACCACGACTAGCGGTTTGATAAAGCCACGCCAATGACTACGAACCTCTTCCAGTCGGCGAACCAAATAGCCTGCAAGAAACATAATAAAAAACAGTTTAACCAATTCGGACGGCTGCAAATTAATTGGTCCTAACGAAATCCAACGGCTACTACCGTTCACCTCTCTGCCAATACCCGGTATTAACACTGCGATCAGCAAGATACCGGCCATAAGCAGCCACCAGTGCCCCGTCTTCTGCCAAAATTTAGAAGGGATTAAAAAACAAGTGAGTGCTGCAGCAAGTCCAATACCCAAAAAAACCAAATGGCGATAAGCAAAGAAGAAGGGGTTGTTGTAACGCTCGCCCGCCACTTCCATCGACGCGGAAGTAATCATCAAAAAGCCGGTCAACAACAAGGTTATCGCCGTAAAGAGTAGCCAGTTATCTTGCGGAAAAATTTCTTTATGCTGGGGACGCGCAGGCACCAAGCTACTGAGTTGAAAACTCGGCAAACTTAATTTAGGTAAGCGCCAGGTAAATTGCATTAAAGACCTCTCACCAGTTGCATGAACTGATCACCACGATCTTCAAACCCGCTAAACATATCAAAGCTGGCACAAGCTGGAGATAACAGCACAACATCACCAGCAACAGCCAATTCACGGCTTTTTAGCACAGCAGACTGAAAATCATCTTCGCGGTAAACAGGCACACCACCCTGAAGCGCACTCGCAATATGTTCGCGATCACGCCCAATCAATACAACAGCTCGACCATGGGCGTTCAATGGTTTAATGAGGTCAGTAAAGTCAGCACCTTTACTATCACCACCAGCAATTAACACAACGCGATTTTCTGCACCTAGCTGTGGAGCAAAACCTTCAATCGCGGCCACTGTAGCGCCAACGTTGGTTCCCTTTGAATCATTATAATAATTGACTCCGTTTAACGACCGCGTCCATTGGCAACGATGCGGTAAACCTTCGAAACTTCGCAATGCATTTAACATCGCAGGCATATCCAAACCCACTGCTTCACCTAACGCTAGCGCCGCTAACGCGTTGGCGACATTGTGTTGTCCTGGAATTTTTAGCTCTGAAACCGGCAACAACAGCTCAAGCCCTTTTGCTAACCACGGCTGATTACCTTCATAGCGAACCCCAAAGTGACTAATATCTGGTACACCTAAACGGAAGGAAACTTTGGCCACATCATCAGCCAGTAAAGGTTGCGTTAGCAGGTCACTGGCATTAAATACAGCCGCTTCACAACCTCGATAAATTCGCTGCTTCGCACGGTGATATGCCGATAAATTACCGTAACGATCCATATGATCTTCACTAATATTCAAGATCGTGGCCGCTTTAGCGCGTAAATGGGAGGTGGTTTCTAATTGAAAACTAGAAAGTTCTAAAACATACAGTTCAGCCTTTGGCCGACTTAACAAATCCAATACCGGAACACCAATATTGCCGCCTACAGCAACGTTAACACCGGCATGACGAGCCATATCGCCAACCAACGTTGTTACCGTGCTTTTCGCATTGGAACCAGTAATGGCAATAATCGGCGAATCTGTCCGCTGACAAAACAAGTCAACATCACCAGAAATTTCAACACCGTTTGCTTCAGCGGCCTTTATTGCCAGCAACTCTCTTGAGATTCCAGGACTAATTAGCAAACGTGTTGCCGATGACAAGGTATCGGCATTTAACTCACCACACTCCACAGCCACATTGGGAAACTCTGTTTTAAATGCGGCAAGTTGACTCGGTGTATCCCGTGTATCGACAACGCCAAAAGGTTCGTTCTGTGACGCCAAATAACGGGCGCAGGACACTCCGGTTTTACCCAAGCCCACGATAATGGTGAATTTGTCTGTTCCTATCAACGACATCTGCGAGTATCCGTTAACGAATCTTTAATGTGGCTAAGCCAATCAATACTAAAATCACCGTAATAATCCAAAACCGCACAATCACACGCGGCTCAGGCCAGCCGTTCAACTCAAAATGATGGTGTAACGGCGCCATGCGAAAAATACGGCGACCGGTCAACTTGAACGAGCCGACTTGCAAAATCACCGACAGTGTTTCCATCACAAAAACACCGCCCATGATGACCAACACCAATTCTTGTCGAACAATAACTGCCACTACCCCTAATGCTGCACCCAGAGCTAAGGCACCTACATCACCCATGAAGACTTGTGCGGGATACGTGTTAAACCATAAAAAGCCTAACCCCGCACCGACCATAGCCCCACAAAACACGATCAGCTCGCCTGCGCCATTGATGTACGGTATCTGTAGATATTCAGCGAAACGGACGTTACCACTTAGGTAACAGAAGATAGCCAAAGCACCCGCAACCAATACTGTTGGCATAATGGCTAGACCGTCCAAGCCATCAGTTAGGTTAACTGCGTTGCTTGTACCCACAATGACAAAATAGGTAAAAACGATAAAGAACAGCCCCATATCGATCGCTACTTCTTTAAAGAATGGCACGATCAATTGCGTTTCCGCGGGACTCGGTGCAGTCAAATACAACACAATGGCAGCAGCAAGCCCTGCAACGGATTGCCATAAATATTTCCAGCGCGCAGGCAAACCACGCGAGTTCTTTTCAACCACCTTGCGGTAGTCATCCACCCAGCCTACGGCGCCAAATGCCAAGGTCACTAAAAGCACGATCCACACATAGTGGTTACTTAAATCACCCCATAACAAAGTACTGATCGCAATCGCTACTAAGATCAGCGCCCCTCCCATTGTCGGCGTGCCGGCTTTACTTAAATGACTTTGCGGACCATCGCTACGCACTGACTGACCAATTTGGTAATGCGCCAACTTACGTATCATCAGTGGTCCCACAAGCACAGAAATCAGCATCGCCGTGAGGACACCGAGAATGCCTCTCAGCGTAAGATACTGAAATACACCAAAGCCGCTTATATACTGGCTTAAGAATTCTGTGAGTAAAATCAGCATGATGTGGTTTCCCCTGCTAGAAGTTGTGCGACCACAGTATCCATTACAGAAGAGCGAGAGCCTTTAACAACCACTACGCTGTCTTTGTTCAATTGTTCCAAAAGATAACCACCTAATTCGTCATTGCTGGAGAACGTTTCTGTATCGCCACCCAGTCGAGAAAATTCTTCGCTAGCCAGAGCCGCATTTACGCCTGTTGTATAAAGTTTTTGAATACCTTGTTCGTGCGCATAAACCCCTAATTGACGATGAATTTCTTCACAGGCATTACCCAGTTCTCCTAGGTTGCCAAGCACTAAAATTCGTTCACCTTGCAAATCCTTAAGCACATTTATGGCGGCTTTTACCGAGTCAGGGTTTGCATTGTATGAATCATCGATTAAGCGTGCGCCCGTTGACAGCGTCATAATATCCAACCGCCCTTTCACGCCAACATAAGACTCCAACCCAGAGCAAATAGCTTCAGCTGCAACGCCTAACGCGGTAGCCGCCGCAGCCGCCGCAGCCGCATTAGCTACCATATGGCGCCCCATCACATTCAGCTGTAAGCCTATCGGCCGACTATCAACGACTAAGTTAAATCGATAGCAACCGCTGGAATCCACCACCAAGTCAGTAGCATAAACGTCCGCGCTGTCATTCATCACACCAAAAGTGAGCAGTTCGGAGTCGATGCCCGATATCCAAACTGAGGCATGGGCATCATCTAAATTAACAATGGCAGTGCCATCCGCAGCCAACGTCGAGAAAATTTCGCCTTTGGCTCGCACCACACCATCAAGGCTGCCGAAACCTTCTAAGTGAGCACCACCGGCGTTGTTAAGTAACGCCACTTGCGGTTGCGTTAATGCAACGGTGTAGGCGATTTCACCCTCAGCACTTGCGCCGAGTTCAACGACACCGTAATCATGACTATCCGTCAGTTCCAAAAGCGTTAATGGTGCTCCAATGTCGTTATTCAAATTTCCTTGGGTAGCGAGAACATCACCTTGCGTACGTAAAATTGCCGCCAGCATTTCTTTAACAGTTGTCTTACCGCTACTTCCAGTTATGGCAACGACATCACCATGGAACTCAGCCCTATTTAGCGCCGCGAGTTGCCCTAACGCTTTGCGCGTATCAGCAACCACCAACTGCGGGATCGCAACAGCCTGTTTCTCACTGACTATGGCAGCGACAGCACCTGCCGCTTGAGCCTGTTCCGCAAAAAGATTGCCATTAAAGCGATCGCCAGAAAGCGCAATAAACAAGTCACCTGGCTGCAGTTTTCTAGTATCGGTGCACACTCGCTTAAATTCAGCATCAGCTGTGAGCTCCATGGCTTCCAATGGTTCTTTTAACTCACGTAGACTCCATTCTCTAATCACGCCGCACCCTCCAAAATAGCCTCTACGCTATATCGGTCATTAAAGTAATGACGCACACCATCGACTTCTTGATAGTCCTCATGCCCCTTACCCGCGATTAACACAACATCCCCTTTATTGGCATGCTTAAGCGCGAAAGCTATCGCTGCTTGTCGATCAATACAGACTTCTGCTGCCGATGCCTTTTGTAAACCAGCAAGAATATCAGCAACAATCATTTTTGGTTGTTCGGAGCGTGGATTATCGCTAGTCACCACCAGTCGGTCGGCATACTTTTCTGCTGCCTGCCCCATCAAAGGACGCTTGCCTTTATCTCTGTCACCACCACAACCAAAAACACACCACAACGTGCCTCGAGAATGCTCCCGCAAGCTTTGTAAGACTTTACTTAGCGCATCAGGTGTATGCGCATAATCAATCACAACTAATCGACCTTTTGGGTCACTCACCACATCCATCCGACCAGCAACGCCTTGCAGTGTTGCGATAACTCCTTGTAGGGCAGTTAAGGAATAACCACGCCACAACAACACAGCAACGCTTGCCATCAAGTTACTCAGATTAAAGCGACCTATTAATGGCGTTTTAAAAGAAAGTCGACCTTTGGGTGTGCTCATTTCTCCCCAAGCACCTTCGGAAGTTAAGCAATAGCGCTCCATACAAATCATGTTTTCTGAAAGTCGGCTAGCCGTCAAAGAAGGAGCCATTCCGTAACCTGTGACCGCAACGCCCTCGGGAATATGATTGAGCAGCGCCTCTGCAAAAGGGTCATCTAAATTAATTACTGCATGTTGTAATTCTACGCGCTCAAACAATTTAGCTTTCGCCTCACCATACGCTTGCATAGAGCCGTGGTAATCCAAATGATCTCGGCTTAAGTTAGTAAATACGGATTGCTCGAACCTGACGCCATCAACACGTCCTTGCTCCAGCGCATGGGAAGATACTTCCATGGCGACATTGACCGCGCCCTGTTCGTGGAGTTCAGCCAACAGTTGATGAACTCTAACCACGTCTGGGGTTGTGTGAGTGGCAACGTTTAAGGCATCCAAAAAACCATAGCCCACAGTACCCAGCACCGCAGTTTTGCTATCTAAAGCATTCGCCATTTGCGCGATAAAATGGCTAACAGACGTTTTACCGTTTGTCCCTGTCACACCAATATTCTTAGTAGTATCGTGAGCCGAACCATAAAAACGCGAGGCTAACTGCCCTAGCATTGTTTCAAAGCCTGGTAGCCTGATCACGGGAACACTGCTAATCACTTCAGGTTGGTCCGCAGCCAGCAATATTGCAGCAGCTCCCAAGGCTACCGCCCCATCGATATAATCTGCACCATTAACTTGTTCACCCTTACACGCCAAGAATGCGAACCCCGGCTGAACGCTACGACTATCGATGGTCATTCCTGAAATGAGCGTTGCCCGCGCTTGCTCTGTGCTAAACGCATAATCTGGAAGCAATTCACCCAAGGTCATTAAATGGCTCATATCAACCACCCTCATGCCATGCTAATTGCTGCTCTAATGATGGCGGCAAAATATCTGGCGCGACATTCATTAAACGCAAAGAACCAGCCATGATTCGGGAAAAAACCGGCGCGGCAACTTCACCACCGTAATACTCTTCACCTTGTGGCTCATCAACCACCACAACAGTGGCAAAGCGCGGGTTATCTAATGGCGCTACTCCGGCAAAAAGCGCCACATAAGCGTCGTCGCGATAGCCGCCTTTACCAATTTTATGAATGGTGCCCGTTTTGCCTGCAACGCGATACGAGGGCACTTGAGCACGACGCCCAGTGCCACCGCTTTGGGTAACCGTTTCCATCATTTCTAAGACTTGAAGCGCTACTTTCTTTGGCATAATCCGCAACTCTTCTGCTTTTTCTCCCGCTTCGTAACGCAGTAATGAAAGCGGACGTTTTACGCCGCCAGCAGCTAGGCTTGCGTAGGCTTGCGCCAATTGCAACGGCGTGACGGACAATCCATAGCCGTAAGACATTGTGGCCCGCTCAACCACTTGACGCTTAGAATAGTAAGGCAGGCTCCCAGAACGCTCTCCGGGGAAACCTGTGCCTGTAGGCTGCCCAAGTCCCGAATTAAAGAATAAGTCTCGCACCGAGTCGCCATCTAAGCTCAGCGCCAGTTTACTAACGCCCACGTTGCTGGATTTAGTAATGATGTGCGTGATATCCAACACACCATAGTTACGATGATCACGAATCGTTTGCCCTTTGATCCGTAAGTAACCAGGATTCGTGTCGACTTCTGTTTCAGGGCGGTATTTACCACTCGACAAAGCAGCAGCGACGGTTAACGGTTTCATTGTCGATCCAGGCTCAAATACATCGGTTGTGGCTATATTGCGTAAGTGTGCGACGTTTAAATCTGAACGATCATTCGGGTTGTAAGACGGTTGGTTAACCATCGCCAACACTTCGCCTGTTTTCACATCAATAACCACTGCCGAACCTGATTTTGCTCGGTGCTGCTGAACCGCTGCTTTCAGCTCGCGATACGCAAGATACTGCAATCGTAAGTCAATACTGAGCTGTAGGTCTTTACCTGGTTTGGCTGGCGCTAACGCTTGAATATCTTTAACGGTGCGGCCCAAACGGTCTTTTAGGACTCGTTTTTTACCCAGCTCACCGTTTAACCATTCATTGTATGCGAGCTCGATACCTTCCTGCCCTAAACCATCGACATTGGTGAACCCTACTAAATGCGTTGCCACCTCTGCTGCTGGGTAATAGCGCTTATACTCTTTATCTGCATAGACACCGGGCAATTTCAACGACAACACGGCATCTGCGTCTTGCGGCGTCATTTGTCGACGCAGGTAAACAAACTGCTTATCGCTATTAGATTTCAGCAGACTTTTTATGCGCTGAACGGATAAACCGGTGGTTTTAGCAAGCGCGCGAAGATTAGCCGCCGAAGCATCAAAGTCTTTTGGGTTCATCCACAAGCTCTGCACCGGTGCACTTACCGCAAGTGGTTCACCGTTTCGATCAAGAATCATTCCTCGATGCGCAGGAATAGGAACGTCACGAATACTCCTCACATCACCTTGATGCTGCAAAAACTCGACTTCGTGAACGTTGAGATAAAAAATGCGACCCGCTATGACTGAGGCGAGTATAAGCAGTAGCGCTAAGACAATACGAAAGCGCCACGTATAGGTAAACGTTTGTACATCTCCTCGCTGCTCAGTTTCTGCACTCATGGCTTAACCACTACTATTTCACTGGGTTCGGGTACAAACATACCCAACCGTTGAGTCACAACCTTTTCAATTCTGCTATGCGCAGCCAATGCGCTTTGTTCGAGTAGCAACTGCCCCCACTGAACCTGCAACTCATCGCGCTGATCGGCTAGCTGCTGATATTCATTGAAAAACTGACGGTGTTTATAGGCACTAAACACCACAGTCAACGCCGAAAAAATAACCAGTACGGCAAGAATAACGAGAGAACCCCTTCTCCATAACCTTGTTATTCTGCCGCCTGGTTTAACTTTGGCGCTCGTAACTTGCTGCTCTGTGGTTGCCATTGCCAACCACTACGCTATCTTTTCTGCGATACGCATCACCGCACTACGTGACCGGACATTCGCTTCAACTTCATCAGTGCCTGCTTTAACAGGTTTACCCAAAGACTTTAAACGTTGATTCAACATTTCCTGAGTCACCGGTAGATCTTTCGGAATATCCTCACCGCGAACGTGACGGCGAATAAAGCGTTTAACGATGCGGTCTTCCAGCGAGTGGAAACTGATTACGACTAAACGACCGCCGACCTTCAGCACCTCTAACGCCTCATCTAAACAATCAATCAGGTCATCAAGCTCACGGTTCACTTGGATACGAATTGCTTGAAAAGCACGTGTCGCAGGGTGCTTACCCTTTTCCCATTTAGGATTTGCGGCTGCGACGATATCAGCGAGCTGCTTAGTCGTCGTAATCGGTGATGCTTTGCGGGCTTCAACGATGGCGCGCGCCATTCGGCGACCAAAACGTTCTTCACCATAGGTAAAGAGCACATCGGCAATTTCTTTCTCGCTGGCTTTAGCTACCCAGTCTGCAGCACTATCACCAACACCAGGATTCATACGCATATCCAGCGGCCCATCATGGCTAAAACTAAAGCCTCGCTCCGGGTCATCTAACTGAGGCGAAGAAACACCCAAATCTAGCAATACGCCGTCGACTTTGCCTCTCAAGCCCCGCTTGTCAACCCAATGAGATAATTCCGCAAAGGAACCCTGTTCGATTTCGAAACGCCCATCTTCAGCCATTAACTGCTGACCAACCGCGATAGCCTCTGGGTCTTTATCAATACCGATTAAGCGACCGTCTTCGCTCAGCTGATTGAGCACTAAACGGCTATGCCCACCTCGACCAAAGGTGCCATCCACAAATACGCCCGCTGGATCAACGACTAGCTGATCAACCGCTTCATTAAGCAGGACAGTGATATGTGAAAAGGTTTCGCTCATGATTCTCCTAGAGAGACAATGACTGTAATTGTTCAGAAACGACACCACCGGTTTGAACATCATCCAAGTAGGTGTCCCGAGTGCTATTCCAGCGATCTTCACTCCATATTTCGAATTTTTTGCCTTGGCCTAACAAAACCAACTTCTTATCCATATCCGCATAATCGCGTAGCGTTGCCGGTAACAAAAAACGTCCATTACCGTCTAAATCCATCTCTGTTGCATAACCAAGCAATAAGCGCTGCAAACGTCTTGCACTGGCATCCAGGCTAGGTAGAGAGGCAAGCTTTTCTTCAATCACTTCCCATTCTGGCAATGGATATAACAGCAGACAGCGCTCAACAGAGTCGATTGTCGCTACCATTTTTCCATCACAACAGGCCGCAATAGAGTCGCGATAGCGCGCTGGCATAGCCATGCGCCCTTTCGCGTCCATATTGATCGGTGTGATGCCTCTAAACATTGCGACCTGCTTCAGCTATTTATTTGTGTTGGGCCAAGCGTTCTTATGCGAAATTTTCCACCTACAACACAAAATATTCCACTTTTACCCACTTTATACCACTATAGCACACGAAATATGATATTTGACCACTTAATCTTTAGGGAATACGCACTCTCAGAACCGCCGAAATTGATCTAGGTCAGGCTTACATGAGGGACACTACTAAGGACGCGGCGCTTGCCACACTGGGAAGCACTTGAACTTGAGCCGGTTTTCAAAAAACGGCGTTAAAAGCGAAAATAATTCAAGGAAGCGGAGCTAGGCTGCTTCAGTCAAACAGAATCTTGCTGAGGTTGTAATTAATGAAAAGAAAAACAGGAGGGGCACAACACAAAAAATATCGAGAAGTGAGATTCAACTTGGCGACAAAGCCGCCAAATTGATCCCATCTATACTAGAAAAATAAAAGACTAAAAGACTAAAAACTAGAGATGCTCAAACTTAGTCATTATTTCATCCAAACAATGCATCAATGGATCTAATGGCTGATCCATACCTGCGGCCAGCGGCTGCTCCATTGACATAGACAATTGCTGAAGACGCTTAGCACCCACATGGGTGGCTGACATTTTCAAACTACGAACTAAAACAATCTTGTCATCCAAAGCTAGCTCATCACCCTGCTTCCAGCTTTGTAATGGTTGCGAGTATTCAGTTTTAAAACGACGGATCGCTTGCGGCAAAATTTCTTTACCTAGCTGCTGAGCAACCGAAATGTGGAAAACAAACTCAGGATCCTGTACCCATTCATCAATGGTTTTATACATTGGTAAAGACTCCAATCAATAACAAATCAACTTACAGTCTATTGGGGCATTAGATCGAGTTTAAAGGGGGATGAATTATTCTGGCCACTGAGATTTAATTTCCAATATCTTGGGCAATTCCTGAATAAACAACTCAACCAACTCAGGATCAAAGTGACGTCCACTTTGCTCACGAATTAACTTCATCGCATCGTCTACTGTCCAAGCTTCTTTATAAGGCCGCTTACTCGTTAGCGCATCGAACACATCGCAAATTGCTACGATGCGACCCTCAATAGGGATTTCTTCCCCGCGCAAACCTTTAGGGTAGCCTGAGCCATCCCATTTTTCATGATGAGTCAGCGCAACATCACGTGCCAGCACCAATAGCTCAGAGTTATCTTCACCCAAGATGTCCGCACCAATCTGAGGATGCGTTTTCATAACGGCAAACTCTTCGTCGGTTAACTTATCAGGCTTCAACATGATGCTATCTGGGATGCCGATTTTGCCTACGTCATGCATAGGTGCTGCATGCAATAGTTTTTCTGCTCGCTCAGGGCTAAATCCATAGGCTAACGCAATGATTTTAGAAAAGTGACTCATGCGTAAAACGTGAGTTCCTGTTTCATTGTCTCGGTATTCCGCGGCACGCCCAATACATTGGATAACCTGAAAACGCGTATTCACCAGTTCATCTATCCGCACCAATGATAAATGTGTTTTAACCCGTGCTTTAACCACGGGAGGAGAAATAGGTTTACTAATGTAATCAACAGCACCGACCGCTAAACCTTTGGCCTCATCAACAGAATCTTTCAGGGCAGTCACAAAAATAACGGGGATCCCACAGGTTGCCGGCGACTCTTTTAATTTTTCACAGACTTCGAAACCAGTCATACCAGGCATCATGACATCTAAAAGGATCAAGTCTGGCAATTGTTCTTCTGCGATTTTGAGCGCACTTTGTCCATCACGCGCAAAAACTAAGCGATATTCATCTTCCAATACTTGCTTAAGCACCCGCAGATTAACCGGCTCATCATCCACCAATAAAAGCCGCTTTTTTATGGCTTCATTAATCACTAGGCACCTCTTTACTCACTTTTTGGAGCAACTGCTCCACTTCAGCAATGACTTCGACTGCTTGCTCAAAATCAAAATCGTTAAACGCGGCATTAAGCTTGTGCAGGAGCTCTGGCCAATGACTCTTAATAAATGGCTGCACTTGACTCAATATAGCTTCATTCCACTCTGAGTCCAGCGCGGCCCGCTCAAGCTCTTTAAGTAAAGCACTTAGTGTTTCGGCATCAACGCTGCTCTCGACATCTTGCTCGGTGGTTTCAGACGGTTGAGCGCTTTCCACAGCCTTAACAATAGCTTTTAGACAGTCTTCAATTTTTCCGATTTCTTGTTTAGTTTTGGTAACATTTTCCGCATTAACCGAATTCTCTAGGGACAAAAGAGTGGCTGTCAGATCAGGCAGACTCAAATTTGCAGCCACCCCTTTGAGGCGGTGTACTTTTTCATGCAACACCTGCCACTGAGCTGAGTTAACATACATTGTGAGTTGCTCTGCACAATGCGATTGACTACCGACAAAGCCTACAATCTCATTGAGGTGAGTCGAGGAATTCCCCCACAGCGATAGACCTTTCTCAAAGTCTACCGGCCCTGAACCTGCTTTTGGTTTTGTCGGCGGTAACCGCGATTCCAGCTCAGCGCCACCAACACCAAGAACACGAGCCATTTCGATAAACAAGGCATCAACATCAACCGGTTTAGTTTCAAACCCGTCCATACCAGCATCAATGGTTGCCTGTCTCTCTTCAATCTGCACACTCGCTGTGAGCGCAATAATGGGGGTTCGTTCTCTGCTGTTTTCTGCTTCCCACTCCCGAATCAGCCGCGACGCGGTAAGCCCGTCCATCTCAGGCATCCGCACATCCATCAGAACCAAATCGAAAGACTCGCGACAGAAGGTGTCATAGGCTTCTTTACCGTTCGCTGCTAACGTCACCTTATGACCGTAGCGCTTGAGCACAACGTTAAGTAGCTCTAAATTGACAGCCACATCATCCGCTATGAGTATATTCAATTGCGGTAACTGGAAGTCGATCCGTTTATTGTCCGATGATGCCTCAGGAGAATCTGTCTGCTCCAATGGTATTTGGAAGCTCACATGCGAGCCTTCACCTTCAATACTTTCAATTTTTATCCAACCACCCATAAGCTCGACAAGCTGTTTACTGATCGATGTTCCAAGCCCAGTACCACCGTAACGCCGAGTCATTGAGCCATCAGCTTGATTGAACGGGTCAAAAATTGAATCTAATACTTTGGCATTAATGCCAATGCCTGTATCGATAACTTCAAACAAAATCTCTGTAGGGCTTTCTTTGGCCGGTTTAACCACCAACTGAACGGAGCCACTGTCGGTAAACTTCACCGCATTGCCTAATAGGTTAAACAGCACTTGGCGAATACGATCTTCCGCGCCAATATAGTAGCCAGAAATTTCAGGACTAATTTCAAGATCTAGCTGAAGGTCTTTTTTCTTCGCTTGAATCCAAAAAGTCGACAACACGAGATCTAAGGTTTGGCTTAACGAGAAAACGACTGGATCAATATCTAGCTTGCCTTTCTCTAATTTCGCGCTATCCAGAATATCGTTAAGTAGATGCAATAACGAACGTGCAGACTGGCTGACTGTATTTAAATGTCGGCGCTGCTCTTCTTCTAGCTCAGTTTGTAACAATACATCCGTAAACCCAATCACTGCGTTCATCGGTGTGCGTATTTCATGACTCATGTTGGCCAAAAACGCACTCTTCATCGTTGAAACTTGCTCAGCTTGCTCCTTCGCTGCACGCCACTTTTGCTCAAGCAATACGCGCTCAGTAATATCCATCATAAAACCATCAATCCAACCGCTGCCTCCTATCTCAGCGTCTTCAATATAGGTCCCATGATCAAGCACCCAGCGGATATCACCCGCCTTGTTATATATTCGATATTCAAAGGTAAACTGTTTGTTATGAATACTTTCAACGACCAAATTCTTAGCATCTTCAGGATGAATAAGCTTAGCAAAGGTTATAGGGCTATCTTCTTGAACAAACTCTTCTGCTTGGTAACCCGTAATATTCGCTACCGCACTGCTCATGTAAAGCATGCTCCAACTATCATTATTCAAACACCGATAAGCTGCGCCCGGAATATTGCTGACTAACGAGCGCAACTGGGCCTCGTTCTGACGAAGCGCCTGTTCCATTTCCAACCGTTTGCTTATATCGGAAATGAAAGCCACGTATAGCGGCTCGCTTTCTGTGGTGATTTCGCCAATCCCCAAACGAATGGGGACTTCTGTGCCATCTTTATGAAGTGCAGGAACCTCTCGCCCTTCACCGATAATATTCGCCACACCCGTGCGAGCATAGTTACTCAAATAACCGTCGTGTTCTGAACGATATGGGTTTGGCATCAAAACGTTAACATTGAGCCCAACCAGCTCTGACTCACTCCAGCCTAAAATCTTTTCTATCGCTGCATTGACACTAACCACTGTTCCTCTGGCATTGATAGTGACAATACCATCAACAGCGGTGTCCATAATGGCTCGGATCCGCCCTTCATCCTCAACAAGTTTTCCTAACGTTTTATGATATTTAAAAATCAAGTTGGCACAAAAGGCCGAAAGACTAATAAACAAAGTCACACCGGCAACTGTAGCCACAAAAGAGGTAGAATGGGTCAGAGAAAAATCAGGAATAATCCCACCTGGCGGCTGAGTGAAGCGAGCTGCAGCCATGCCCATATAATGCATACCACTAATAGCACAACCCATGACGATGCCGCTCAGTACATTCAAGCGCGTTGAGCTTATGCTATTTGGAAACCACGCGACCAAGCCGAAACGAATCCATAACGCTAAAATGGCCAAGCACACCGCTATTAAGATGGAGAGACCGAAAAACAGCGGGTCATAGTGCAGCAATGGAGCCATCTCCATCGCTTCCATACCCAGGTAATGCATAGCACCAATACCAGCGCCTACCAGCACACCACCAAACACTAGCTGATACCAATACAAGTGATCTTTGCTAATCAAACTCAACGCCACCCATGAGGCCAGCACGCTCGGCACCATAGAAAGCAGCGTTTTAGAGAATTCATAATCAACTGGCGTACAAAGATTAAAGGCCAGCATGCCAATAAAATGCATAGCCCAAACACCACCGCCAAGAGCAAGACTGCCACTGGCTAGTATGTAATTTCGAGAGGAAGCACCTTCAGGCTGCGTAGCGGCACTAGCGCCAATAAACATGGCAACGGAGGCACTAACAATGGAGACAAGTACAGAAAGAAAAACCAACCCCAAGTCATATTGACCTAGATTCCATAACGGCTGATCAGATGTGCCAAATTTTTCGATTAAAAACTCAAACATAAACTTTCAAACAGAAGCTAAGGGGACTCGAAAACTATTTATGCCCATCCTTAGGCAGCATGAAGCTTATGTATCGGCTACAACGCAGTTTCATTAAGTGCTCAAATGAAGACCTTGCTGCCAAAAGCCAATTTCCATTCGTGTTGCTGTTGTAAAATAATTCTGCAGTTCTTGACCACGGACAGAATCCATTGGAATATCCTTAATAAGCTCATCAAAAAACGCGGTAATAGCTGTCGCTGCCTCTTGATACTCCTCCCCCGCATACATATCAATCCAGCTTTGATACGGGTTATTTTCTTGCAATGCATTAGCCGAATCGCTCAACCACTGACCAACATGAGCATAGCCTAAAGCGCAGGGAACCAAGGCTGCATATAAATCGGCCAAATCGCCCTGCATACCTGCATCCAGTAAATACCGAGTATAGGCCACTGTTGCGACGCCTTCCGGTAAAGCAAGCAAATCATCTTCACTCAAGCCCCAGCTTTGACAGTATTCAATGTGTAAACTTAACTCATGCTCGACCAACGCACTTAACGCGGGGAGGTTAGCCCGCATTTGCTCTGGATTTTTACTTTTAAAAATAGCCAGTCCAAAAGCTCGCGAATAATGAATTAGGTAAAGATAATCTTGCTGCAAATAATGCTTAAAACTCGCTTTTGCTAATGTGCCACGTCCTAACTGCTGCACAAAGTCGTGTTTGATGTAGTTGTCCCACTCTTTTTGACAACCCTCGATCAGCTGCTGATGATTCATCAAAACTCCTCTTTATTTGTGTAGTGATAAAAATGATGCACAGGACCATGACCATCGCCTATATATAATTCATCTGCATGAGCAATCGCTTCAGAAATATAGTGTTTAGCCGAATCTATCGCCTGTTCCATTGACTGGCCTTGCGCCAAAAAAGAGGCAACTGCAGAAGATAACGTGCAACCCGTGCCGTGAGTATTTCGAGTATCAAGTCGCTTAGCTGCAAAACGTTTGATGACTTGTCCGTTCAACCAGTAGTCAACACTTTCATCCGTCCGTTGATGCCCACCTTTAACCAGCACTGACTGACAACCTAACGATAACAGCGAAGTAGCTAGAGCCAGTAAGCCTTCTTCTGTATCAGGCTCCGCCTCGCCTCGCCTACCAAGCAGCGTCATGGCTTCAGGAAGATTAGGGGTAATAACATCAGCGAGAGGCAGAATAGTTTCGATCAAAGACGCAACAGCATCTTCGGCAAGCAACAAATCACCGCTTGTAGCCACCATCACAGGATCAAGCACCACATAGTCAGGTTTGTATTGGGTCAAACAGTCAGCCACAACGTTAATGGTGTCAACGTCGGCTAACATACCAACCTTAACCGCTTTTACTGGGATATCAGCAAATACTGCATCAAACTGTGCACGGATAAAATCAGCAGGGACAGCCATCACACCTGTTACACCACGGGTATTCTGCGCAGTGAGCGCAGCAATAACAGAACACGCGTAGCTCCCTGTGGCAGACATCGCTTTAATATCTGCTTGGATACCCGCACCGCCACCGCTATCAGAGCCAGCAACTGTTAATGCAATAGGAGTGGAACCTTTAGTAGCTATCATCAAACAACCTCTTCCTTTATCCGCAATACGGAAAAAACAGGCCGTGATAATAGAGGGATGTTAGAGCGGCGGCAAATTTAAGCAGCCATTAACAACGATGAAAAGACAGGGTTACAGAACCTAGAGTAACCCCCCATTTTGAGATAATGGCACGATTGATCAAAGTATCATCAGGCAACAAATACATGGTGTCCTTGAAATTCACCGCTAGATCGCGTTTGCCGATAGGTATTTTCAACGCATAGGACCAGCGAGCTTGAGCACCATCAATAACCCCTTCCGCCGAGCCTAAGGTGTCATCAGCATGCCCCACAAAGCGATGCTGATCGACTTTTTCAATCCACCACGTCCTTTGCTGCTTTTCTCCATCATCAAAGACAAACTGCTCTTTAAGTTTCAAGTGAGAACCTTCGCGCACACCAACAACATTGACGAACAACTTGCGGCGGCAAACACCAAAGCGATCCTCGATGACACCTAACGCAGCCACACGACCATTAAAATATCCTAGCAAGTCAAACGTGTCGGGAAATCCAGTGTCAGAGGCATATAAATGACCAACTGAGTCCATGAGTATGTACCGTAATTTTTTTACCTAACCTCTCTACGTACAGTGCTCACTTTTAGATCAGCGCCACCCTTGCAACCAATTCTCTTCAAGCAAAAGTAGCTGCCAATCGATCATTTGCTGACGATGATTAATCACGGCCTCAATCACACACTCTTGAACAGTGTCGTTGTCATCAACTACAAGATCGACAACGAGGAAATGTTTTTCACGATTTCGCGGCGAAACTGCTGTCCATTTACTGTGTAGCAGTTTTCGGGGATTAAGGGTTTTAGCCATCGGGCGCCAACTAAAACCCAGTAATAGGCTGGACGATGCGGCCAATTAACGTATTGAATTTAAGAGGAGCGTCGGTCGAAATAATGCATATGCATGGCTCTTGACTATCCACCAACGGCTGGTGACTGACTTCATCATCAAGATCAGCAATATCACCGGCAGAAAATTGTCCAATCTCATCAGAATAAGAGCCTTTCAAAATCATAGTCAGCTCATTACCTGTATGAGTATGTGGCAACACTGATTTTCCTGGATCAATTTTTAGCAATTTGGAAGCGCCCGTCCCTTGTGTAGGTAAATCCACATAAGAGATCCCAGGCGCTAAACGTTTCCATTCGATATCATCCAACGAGTCACCAATGACCAGCTCTAAGGGTTTTGGAATAGCTGGCTCGACAGAAGGGAGACTAATTGTCTCAAGCTGCTCAGCCGCGAGGATCATTTCCTCAATTGGGTTGTCATCCAAAGCAGACAGTGCTTTATCTAAAGCACTCATACTCATTTCTGACGGAGGCAAGCTAGTTAACAAGGCGCTGCCAACATGCTCCATTTCCGCTGCTATTTCGCGGCATTTAGGGCAAACAGAAAGGTGACACGCAACAACCAGCGCCATAGCATTGGTCAAACTGCCTGCGGTATAACTAAGCAATGTCGCTTCGTCTAAATGATGTTTAATCGTCATAGCTTTTGTCGTGGTCTTGGTCGTCACTTTCGTCATAATTGAGGCTCCCAATAATTGCGGAGCTTGTCAGCGGCAAGACGAATTCTTGACTTAACACTCCCTAGTGGAATACCTAGTCTTGCGGAAATTTCGGTGTGTGAACGCCCTTCATAGAAAGACATATAGATAACTTGTGCTTGCTCTTCTGGCAATTTTTTAATGGCTTTAGCCATTTTCTCTTCGACGACTTTCTTCTCGCCAGGATCGGTTTCAATGTGGTGATCATCTTCGTGCCAGCTTTCAAGCGAGTAAGTAGGATATTTTTGCTTACGCATCCAGTCAATCGCTAGATTTCTCGCCACAGTGTAAACCCAGGCACCCGCAGCGGCTCGGTTAGGATCGTAACTTTTTGCCTTACGCCAGACAGTCAGCATTGCCTCTTGCACGAGCTCTTCAACAACCGACTCAACCAACCCTAAGCGAATGAGATACGCTTTGAGCAAAGGGGCAAAATGCTGAAATAGTTTGACAAAAATTTTACGGTCAGCCGTCTCAGCCATTTCGGCAAGCAAGGCACCCCAATCATCAGACGTTTCTGTTTTTGCTGTTGGCAAACTAACAACCTTCTCCACGTTGACTCCGTATTGACCAAACATACTAATCATTACGGCATTAATATTTTTCAGATCACATTAATATTTTTCAAATCACACGACTATTTTTTAGCTCATATGAATATTTATAGAACGGGTTAATATTTTTAAATTGCTAAGTTTTGAGCAATTAGCGCTGATCTAAAATATTTACTTTTGCGTTAGAGTAAACATATTCACTAGGCGATGAAATCCATGAACGTGACACCTATCAAGAGAAAAAAAATCGCAATTGTCGGTTCTGGTATTTCCGGCCTTAGCGCTGCTTGGTTACTGCACCCTCACCATAGCGTAACATTATTCGAGAAAGATGATCGCCTTGGCGGCCACGCTAACACGGTAAACTGCAATCTAAGAGGTGATAGCGTTGATGTCGATACCGGATTTATTGTCTTTAATCCCGTCAACTATCCCAATTTAGTGCAGCTGTTTGAACAATTAGAGGTTGAAACCTGCGACACTGAGATGACTTTCGCCGTCTCGACCAACAACGGCGAATTGGAATATAACGGCACGGATATTCGTGGCTTACTCGCTCAACCCAGCAATCTAATCAAGCCGAGTTTCTGGCTGATGATAAAAGATCTATTGCGTTTTTATCGTCAAGCCGAAGAGCTCTCTAAGGACAAGTCAAATGAAACACTCTCTCTAGGTGACTTACTCGCCAAGCACCATTACGGCAAGCATTTTATCTACGATCACTTATTACCTATGGGCGCTGCTATTTGGTCGACTCCCGTTGATAAAATGCTGGAATACCCCGCAAGTAGCTTTCTTCGCTTTTGTCAGAATCATGGTTTATCGCAAATTAATGATCGTCCGCAATGGCAGACCGTGGTTGGTGGTAGTCATCAATACGTCAATAAAATAAAAGCAGTGTTGGGAGAAAACGTTAAACTCAACAGCCGAATTCACAAAGTCATCCGCCATGACCATGGTGTCATTGTGGAAGACTTACATGGTCATCAGCAATTCTTTGATGAGATCATTTTAGCCTGCCACTCCGACCAAGCATTGAGCATGCTCGACCAACCCACTGATGAAGAAGTGCGTTTACTGAGTCAATTTCCTTACCAACGTAACAGAGCTTTCCTGCACACAGATGAGCAACTGATGCCAAAACGCAAAGCAGCTTGGTCAAGCTGGAACTACTTATCAAGTGGCCCGAAAGATCACAAACGCAAAGTGTCAATCTCTTACTGGATGAACAAACTACAACCTCTAACAACCCAACAAGACTTGTTTGTATCACTCAACCCAATCAATGAACCTTCGAGCGGAACCATACTGCGCTCATTTTTCTATGACCACCCAGAATTCGGGAGCAATACAGCACAGGCTCAACGTGAACTTTGGGGGCTTCAAGGCGTAAAACGCACGTGGTTTTGTGGCGCTTATTTTGGTTATGGATTCCATGAGGACGGGTTACAAAGCGGTTTGGCAGTGGCCGAACACATTGGCAACATTCAACGACCATGGCAATTAGAAAACCCGAATAGCCGCATACATGTGCCGTCTACCCCACGCGTGGAAAAGTCATCACATGCTTGATAACCAAACTCGCTCCGGTATTTATGCAGGCCATGTCATGCACCATCGGTTCAGGCCAAAAACACACCGATTTAGCTACCCGGTATTTTCCTTGCTGCTTGATTTGGATGAAGTAGCTTCGCTCAGTGCGAACAGCCGCTGGTTCTCGTTGAACCGATTCAATGTGTTTTCTTTTCACGAAAAAGACCATGGGGACGGCCAAGGAAACTTGCGTCACCACATTACCACGCTTTACCAACATAGCCTTCAACACTGTAACAACCAACAAGATAAAGGTGACTGTAATCTAGGCCGTATTGCGGTGCTGTGTTATCCACGGATTCTCGGTTATGTCTTCAACCCCTTAAGCGTCTACTTTTGTTATGATGAAAACGATGCACTTAAGAGTATTATTTATGAAGTTAGCAATACCTTTGCTGAGCGTCACTCTTACATTATTAAGGCTGATGCTTCCGCAAATATCATCCGCCAATATACGCATAAGCAACTCTACGTAAGCCCCTTCACCCCCGAAATCAGTCATTATAATTTTAGAGTTAAAGCCCCCGGGAACTCCATTGCCGTTTGTATTAGCCAGCACCAGCAAAGCGAAAGGTTGCTCCATGCCACGTTCACTGGTGATCGGTTAGCGTGGCAGGACCGTAACTTATTGTATGTCTTTTTCAAATATCCATTAATGACTTTGAAAGTGTTCTCCGCCATCCATTGGCAAGCGCTAAAGCTCTGGACCAAAGGCGTTTCGGTCAATCCGCATATCAAAGGCAACAAATACAGTTTCAGCTGGCAGGATCACTCAGGAGTGGACCACTATGAAGTTTTATGATGAAAAGTCTTTTGATGGGCACCCGCCGAGAAACGC
This sequence comes from Motiliproteus sp., assembly GCA_048265065.1. Taxonomy (GTDB): domain Bacteria; phylum Pseudomonadota; class Gammaproteobacteria; order Pseudomonadales; family Balneatricaceae; genus Motiliproteus. The sequence continues at coordinate 24,858 of JBLXCH010000028.1, forward strand.
TAGGAACGCTCGTGTGGGTAGTCGCTTAGAACGCTTTTTGATCCGCTGCATTGCACCTAAGCTCGACAATGGAAATGGCACCCTGAAGTTACAACTACCTAACGGTAATCGTTATCGGTTTGGAACGGGAAAGCCCTGCGCCACGATTAAAATCAATCATTACAAATGCCTAACACGACTGCTAACCAGCAGTAGCACAAACAGTTGGTCGGAGTCTTATCTTGAAGGTGAATGGGACAGCCCTGACCTTTGCGAACTGGTCCGTTGGGGCATAAAAAATGAAGCAAAACTCACATCGCCTTCCGTATTAAATCTTTGGAAAGACAGTAAGTACAACCGCTTTCATAAAAGCAGAGAAAACCACCGAGATGGTAGTCGTCGTAATATTGCTGCACATTATGATTTAGGAAACGACTTTTATCAGCTTTGGCTCGATCCAAGCATGACCTATTCATCAGCGCTCTATACCGATGACACTTTATCATTAGCACAGGCTCAGACAGCTAAGTATCAAAAAATACTCAACAGCCTTAAGGTACCTGTCAACAGCAATATTCTTGAAATTGGCTGTGGCTGGGGAGGCTTTGCTGAATTGGCTGCCCAACAAAAACACCGTGTGCATGGCGTTACGCTATCTGAACGTCAACTGGAATGGGCACAACAACGAATAAGTGATAAAAACCTGAGCCAACACGCATCGTTTAGTTTAACGGATTATCGTGACATCAACGCACAGTATGATGCTGTCGTTTCAATTGAAATGTTTGAAGCAGTTGGCGAAGCCCACTGGGATAGTTACTTTGAGCAGTTAAAGCGCTGCCTTAAAAAAGAAGGTCGCGCTGTTTTACAAATCATCACTATCGACGATAAGCGCTTTGAAACCTACCGAAAACAAGCGGATTTCATCCAGCGTTACATTTTTCCTGGCGGCATGCTGCCTTCTGTAAAAGTGCTAAAAAATAAGCTAGCTCAGCATGGTTTTGAACTCACTGAACAACATATGTTTGGGCAGGACTATGCGACCACACTGGCCGAATGGGCGCAACGTTTTGAAGATAATTTTCCCACTATCAAAACGTTAGGATTTGATGATCGTTTTTATCGGATGTGGCGCTATTACTTGGCCTATTGCGAAGGTGGCTTTCGAGAAAATGCGATAGATGTTGGTTTATTCACCATAAGTAACAAGGCGTAACTGCTTATCGATGACATCAACTAAGCGTGATAAGCCGCACGCTTTTTGATGTACCGAACTACCGCGCCAAACACAGGGATGCCTTCCATTATTTGGCTACCGTCCCAATAATCATAATGTTGTTGCACCTTGCCTTCTTGATCAAAAACGATCCGGCTCATCCCTTCAACGCTAATAGGCCCTGTTGCCGAACTGCTCGCTGAGAACACCCACGTTAAGTAGCCGCTTTTACTGGTTGCTTCCTGATCCTGTACCTCAAAAGACACATTATCCAAACGCGCAAACATATCTCTAAGTAGTTCCAAATACTGCTTGCGTCCATGAGTTGAATTGAATGGATCTTTGAAAACAACATTTTCTGAGCAACAGTCCGATAACTCAATCAGTGTATCCACTGAAAGGTTCTGCAAAACATCCGCATAATGCGCCAAGGCTTGCTGATACTGTTGTTCAAGCGTGGGAGAGTCCATAGAGTTCACCGCGTAACTTTTTTCATTAAAGGTAAATAAAGAGAATAAGGAAGTAGCTTTAGTGCTTTTAAAAACCAGGAGAACCGTCTTGGAAAGCTGATTTCAAAACCTTTCTTTTGCAGACCAAGGATGATCCGTTTTGCCGCTTCAGAAGGTTCCATTAATGCAGGCATCGCAAAATCGTTTTTATCAGTTAAGGGCGTTCTAACAAAGCCTGGGCAAATAACTCGTAGGTCAACGCCCGTCTCGAGCAAATCTATTTTTAAGGCTTCTGCCATATTAATCAGCGCAGCCTTACTGGCACCATAGGCTGCGGCGGTGGGTAAGCCGCCATAGCCTGCCACCGAAGCAGTTATTGCGATCTGACCAGAGTTTTGTTTGAGACATGCTTTTAATATGGGATCCAAGCACCTAACGGTGCCATTAAGGTTCACATCCCATAACTGCTCAGCTTGTTCGGCACTAAAAGATT
>JBLXCH010000028.1:27094-30904 GCA_048265065.1 Motiliproteus sp.
TATGGGATCCAAGCACCTAACGGTGCCATTAAGGTTCACATCCCATAACTGCTCAGCTTGTTCGGCACTAAAAGATTGCGCAGAAAACGGCTGATGTGTGCCTGCGTTGAGAATGAAAAGATCAGGCAGTTGGTGCTCGAAATGATCAGCAAAAACTTGCGCAATGGCTTGCTTATCTCGTATATCCAGCGGACAAGGAATAATGGCACCCGGCAACGACCCGCACTCTTCTCGTAAAGTATTTAAATCTTCTGCACTCCTTGCGGTTGCATAAACATCAACACCTAGCTGAGCCAATTCAACAGCGACTGACTTGCCGATACCCTTACCTGCGCCGGTCACCCAAGCAGAACGCCATACCGCTGGCTTCGTACCTGCTTTGGTTAGTGCCTTAGTTGCTGATTTAGCGTTCGACTTAGTTAGTGGATTATCCATTGGTTTCCCTCTATTGCCCCTCACCGAATTCACCTAACGCGCTACATCACCAGCCGACAGTTTTTTCGTGTGGCGACTGTAGAATCAGGATTGGTTTTTTGAATAGCTAGCGTTACTTCGCCAACAGGCAATCCCCACTTAGTCATTGAGGTACGATTAATGACATGATCTTCCGTCACTAAATACAGCCAATCATCCAAATAAACATGAATACTCTCACCATCATCCGTCTGAATTTTCAGCACGTATTGCCAGTTCAAGGTGTTGCCGCTCACTCGGCCCTCTGCGGAACCAACAACATCACCCGCTTCGCCAGTCAGCCGATCGCCATCAAGTCGCAGCCGCCAACAACGCCATTGTTCCTCGCCATCATCGAAAACAAAATGTTCGTCAAGGACACCTTGGGAACCTTGCCACCGCCCTTTAATACTGGCCTGAAAGCGCCGTGTCACCTCACCTGAGTAGTTTTGAACAACCCCGTAAGCATTCAAATCGCCGCTAAAGAACTCAGCGACATCAAAAGCTGGCTCTTGCCCTTGATAGTCCTGAACAGTTGGCGAACAACCAACCAAAAACATCACTACGGCACTGAAAAAAACAAAGCGAAGATATAAAAAGATATTCATTGGACACCCCGAAGCTTGGCACTAAGGTTTGGGTAGGAGGATTGATCTGACAACCAGATATTTAAGAAAGCTTTGGCGGCATCGCTTGATTGAACTTGACCAATCTGCCGATCACGGTAGTAAAAAAAACCACCATGATCTTGTAGCGTAAAAATCAAACTGTCCCCTTTTGACACATCCGGCCAGAAGCTAGAGAAATGTTCGATGGCTCGGTTTCTTACCGTATCGCTTAGCCCTGGTTTTTGCCGTTGAAGCTCTTTGTCTGTCGCTGCTATCAAATCTTCACGAGAAATATCTCTCAAATAAGTCAGTTTGAGCGTTAGTGGCGGGGTAAGGCTGGTATAAACACCGTCACGGCTATATAGCGTTGCTTCATAGACATCCCAAAACAACACCTTAAGCGTTGATTGACCGACAGGCTTTAAGTCTTTGACAGGATTTGCAGTACTAAACGTTGCAATGCTTGTTAATAAGTAAATAAGGCTAAAACGCCACACGACTAGTTACCCCTCACTGCAACATTGCGAGAGAGACTCATGGCAATAAACAACGCTAATGGCAGTAATACAGCCCAAATAAGAGACATCACCAACAAGCTAATAGCTAACGAAAAACCAAACGCCATCGCACCTAACTGGCTGCCCGCATAGTAACTTAATGGCCCAGCTATGCCGCCAACAACGGCTGCTAATAGCCACCGGCCTTGGAACCAAGAAAGCCCCTGCCTAAGCGTTGCTGCAAAACAAAACCACAGCATTAAAAGCCATAGAGGGGGTACAATTGAGTCTAAAAGAAAGGCTGAACCAGAGGGGAAGTCAAAGAGTCGTATCGCTGTCAGCAACGTATCAATACCAAACCCTAACAAGCCAACAAGAATAATGACGCTTATTTCGGCCGCTGCGTCTTGATGAAAGTAGACATGAAAGCAAAGCAGAAGTAGCAACAAAGGCCAGAGTGTATTGCCTGCCAAAACAGCTGACCACCAAGCCAGCTGAAAGCCACCAATATTTACCCAAAATTTCTGACTCAAACCAAGCATCATTTCCGCACCTCAAACAAGCTACGGAAAGGGAGTACTTTTAGATCAGAATCAGCCTGAGGTATGACATAGTTAGATCAGAATAGATCGGAGGTGTTACTTAGTGAAACTCACTTTTGCCGTATCGCCTTGATACAACATCTGTTCATAGACATAACCACAAATATACACGCGGTCATCATCACTAATAGGTTGGAATTGAACCCCATACTGGAAGACTTCGCCCTGGGCAGGGTCAGAAACCTCGGTAATATTTCGAACAGTAGCCTTTACTTCAAGGTTACGCACAATATCATCCACCGAGACACTAAACTTCAGTATTAGGTCTGAGCCTACTGGAGCAAGACCTTCAGCGCACTGGATTCGTGCACCGGTATTACTCACATCAACTAAGGTTTCATTTCTTGGCCACTCACCAATAAGCAGACCTGGCTCAGCCTCATCAATGGACACTGGTAACGCTAAACGAACACGACTAGCTTCACGAACAGCAACCGCCTCTAGTTTTTCAGGGTACTGAAGGTGGATATGCAAAAACGGAGATACTTGATGCGCTAAAACTTTAGTCTGGAAACCGCAAGCAAAGTTATCCGCAATCATTCTCACACGAAGAATAGTCCCATCTTTTAAGAGGAACTCTTTACCGTTTGATCGAGGAACCGAAACGATAATGCTTTGATTTTCCAGATAACCGATTAATTTAACCGGGTAGCGAGATTTAGCGCTGATTGACTCCAGGCTAATGACATCGCCAACGCTGAGTTTTAGTGCTTTAAAATTAGTAGGAACGCGTTTAGCCATTTGAATAGGTCTTGTATGAGAAAACAGAAATCATCAAACAATACTTAGTCCGTTAAATACTATTGATAAGTATACATATATATAACGACTTATATAATCAACTCTACAGGTTACAAGCCATTAATACCGCATTTTCTTGCGTACTATCAGTATTCTGATAGTACGCTACACGCACACCAACCTTTGCAAAGTCATTTCGATGGTAGAAACGAATTGCCCTTTCGTTGCTTTCCCTCACTTCTAGAAAACAGCGTTTAGTTTTACTGAGCCGCAACATATCTTTTACGTGATTTAATAATGAATAAGCAACCGTTGATCCTTGATGTGATGGCGACACCGCGATGTTAAGCAGTTCAGCCTCATCAGCTATAGCCCGAGCCATAATAAAACCAACGATGTGGCCGTCTTGCTCAGCCACCCAACTAACAGAGGCAGTCTTCGCTAAGGTTTCTAATTGATTAGGGGTTTGAGGTGAGTGAAACGCGCTATCCTCAACACGGGTAATCTGGGTAATATCCTCAGCCTCATAGAGCCGATAGGTCAACGTCATAAAACTGCTTGTAAGGTTTGTAATCGAACCCATAAATCCCTTTTAAAGCCCGGAATAGAAATTAACTCGTTCAATGTTGGCGACGCTATAACCCAACGACCATCAACACAAACGCATGACTCAGAAACCTGTTCGGGATACCCCAGATAGTCAACTAACTGGTGACCAAAAATGAATAACGGCAATCTTTCTGAGTGCATACGCTTTTCAATGCGTTGAACTGCCGCTTGCGCCAACTCCACGCGCTGATCAACCGCGGGGTTATTAATCATCGGCCAACCAAACAGCTGTGTTTTAGACTCTCCTGCACCTAAAGTAACGGATTGCAAAATACGATAGACCAGCCGCTGATGTTCAGG